>NZ_JAVDPZ010000018.1:0-74629 GCF_031453995.1 Nitrobacter vulgaris
CGGACCGTACTCACGCGGCGCATCGCGCCAGCGCAGACCGTTTCTGATGACGAAGACGATGCCGCTGATCACCCGCCGGTCATCAACCCTCGCGACCCCATGCGACAAAGGAAAATAGGGTTCAATACCGCGCATCTGCGCCTCGGTGAGCAGAAACAAATCGGACATCACGGGCGTCTCCCAGCAACGCCAATGAATCAGCCGGAACGCCTCTCCGCAAGAAAATTAATGGGTCCTGAGCCTAGCCCTTCCGCAGGATTATCGAGACGACGCGGCGCGCGCGAGTTTAACGGCAGCGCCCAACGCGCGAGCCGCATTACGCTCTTTAGCCTATCTCCACCAGCCTCCGACCGGCTCGGCGCGAGGGAAGATCGGCTTGCTTGCGCCATTGCTGGAAATCTGTCGGCGACAATCCTGTTGAAGCTACGATGAACCAGAAATGCTCCGCTCTCAGTTAAGCCAATTTGGTTTCATTCAGTGCTGACGCCCGACAGATGACATATGGCACCAATGTGATTGGTCGACACGAGAATGGTTCTTACACGCTTGTTCTTTAGGGCGGCACACGTCCTCAATGATCGTCGACAGCGTTGTCGGCGACGAAGGTGCAACGCTCGTCGCCGCCTCGTTCGCTCACCGCAATCGCGCAATTGAGAAGCCCCCTGGCGGCCAAATCGGAGTAACGCGCTTTGATCGCGTCACGCACCCGCCGTCCCCGCGCGATCGCCCGCTCGCGCGACTTGGGAACTCGTGCGTCATATTCGAAATGCACTAGAACCGGCACCGGCAGACCGTGCGCGGCGTTGAGCTTGGTGAAGATATCAATCCCGACATCCATGTCGGGCGCGCCTTCCTCCATTGTATTGAGGTGAGCGAGATAAAACAGATTGCGCAGCTGCAGCGGCCGCAGCTTCTCACCGGCGATGATGTACTCCTCGTCGTGCCCGATGGTCTTATAGCGGCCGGTGTGGTGCTTGATGACGTATTCGATTTGCGACAGATTGGCCTCGGCCAGCGCCAGCACCAGGCGGCGCATACCTTCGTGCATTCGGTCGGTGCGCTGGCTCCCGTCATCCATGCCCTCGGCGACGGCGACGGTCTCAGCGATATGGACCCGCGCCGCTTCGGGCGAAAGACCAAGGGTATCGCGGTAGATTTGTGCAGTCTCAAAGTAGCGGTGCGCACTCGGTTCACCGAAGCCGTCGGGCAGATGGATGCGCAACGCATCCAGATCCGTATCAACACCGATAAGCAGGACATCAGGCACCGCGCCCGTGCCAAAAGTCCGGTCGATCGCCGACCGCAACTCGCACAGGCGCTGCAACGCCGCCTCTGTGGCCTGACGGTCGTTGCTGCCGTGAGCCGCGCAACCGTGATTATCGGGCGAAGAACTGCTGAAATGATAAACGGCGATCTTGAGGAAGTTCAGGCGGTCCCCATCGACCATAGCGCCCGACAGTCGCTTGATTTCGCGCTCTGCCCAGTCTGACACATTGGCTTCGACATTAAACAGTGCGCCGGCATACCCCTTCACCCGCACATTTGGCCCAGGCAAAAAGCGCAGCACATAGGCGCCGACGCCCTGCAGCCGGCCGTCGGAACACGGGCTGATGTCCACGGTGTGGTAACCGCACGAACGCAGAAAATTCTCGTCGAGCGGCAAGCGTTGGCGCCAACCGATCTGCTCGGTCTGCGCGTTATCGACGCTCAACTTCAGAGAGCTGAATATGCAGCGTGAATGCAGCGTGGACAAATCCAGCCCGGACACCCAGGCGTCCTCGAGCACCTGCGTCGGAAGATCGAAGCCGAGTTGCTCGCGGGCAAGCTGCCGAGCTCGCCCGATAAAATTCTCGTCGTGCTGATACGTCGAGATACGCTTGAGCACTTCGACGATGCGGGTAAAACGCGAGCGCACGGTCCGTTCGTAATCGAACAGCATGCGATTGAGATCGCGATCAACCAGCGCATGCTCACACATCTGCTCGCGGCCGGTCATGCGCGCCGGACGATCAAGCATAGCCGCCACGGGCGTCGCCGTGGCAACCGGGCTGGCTTTTCGTCGCAGGGCTTTACGGCGTTTAACCGCGCGGCGAAGGCTGAGATCAAACACCTATACATTTTCGTTGTTTCCAGCGCAGGCATTCAGCCCAGAAACATAATCTTAAAAAGCCAAAGATAAAAGTTAAAAATTCATGTTGACGCTTTGTTTTATACGAATGAAGTAGGTAGACTGATGTCTAATACATCTTCAAAAATGAGTTGTGTATGTAAATTGATGCTTGATGCAACAGTTCGTATGGTGTAGATATACTCCGTGCACGTCGAGTCGAAGCCGCTAATTCATGATTTCCGCTAATCAACTCAGAGCCGCCCGCGCGCTCCTGAATATAGATCAACGGCAAATAGCCGAACTGGCGGATCTTTCAGTCCCGACCATTCAGCGCATGGAAGCAAGCGACGGCGTCATCCGTGGCAATGTCGATTCCTTGATGAAACTGGTTTCAGCTTTAGAGCATGCGGGAATCGAGTTGATCAGTCCGGGTGGTCATAGCTTGGCTGGCGGTCGAGGCGTTCGGTTAAGGGAACAAGTCACGCAGCCAAAGATGAAGAACATAAAGCAACGCAAGCCTTCCTCGTCGCGGACGCCGGAACGCGTTCGATGAATACAAGGGGAAAAATGGATTTCGCCATCCAAGATGACGAAAGCGCTGAGACAACTGTACTTGCGAGCGAATTTTGGCGCCTGAAGGCGCCGAGATGGCATTTGGGCGGCCTATAAGTATCCGACGTGCGCGCGGGATCGGTCTTCCATATTTGATCTGGACGCCGGGGCTACGATTGCCGCCGACGTCCTAAGTCGACCGCTCGGTCTGGGCTTTTTGCCTGACGGGAATTTGTTTTGATAACCTAGCGGCTGATTCTGAAATTCGGTGCCGAGAACCAGACGATCCATGCCGACCTGGCCAACGCTGGGGTCGAAGACCTGAGGGACCCGGGAGTCGCTAGCGATGGAAACGCATATGTGACGTCTTTCGACTTGGATGCCTATGGACCCGACTGTCTCGCTTCAGCGCGAATTCTTATAGCAACGTCGGACGGCAAATTCGGTCGGTTGCAGATAATGTCGCGCATTCGAACGGGTTGGCTATCACATGTGCGCATATGAAAATCACTGACAAGGGATTCATTCAAAGATGCCTTCACCATATTTCACTGGGTTGATGTGCCGATGCCCGCGCTGCGGCAAGGGAAAGCTCTTCGACGGATTCCTGACGTTGAAACCCGAGTGTGAAAA
The DNA here is from genome assembly GCF_031453995.1 of Nitrobacter vulgaris. Lineage (NCBI taxonomy): Bacteria > Pseudomonadati > Pseudomonadota > Alphaproteobacteria > Hyphomicrobiales > Nitrobacteraceae > Nitrobacter > Nitrobacter vulgaris. The sequence continues at coordinate 3,296 of NZ_JAVDPZ010000018.1, forward strand.
GTGCGGTCTGAATTTCACCTTCGCGAACGTCGGCGACGGGGCCGCCGTATTCGTCATATTGATCGCCGGTGCCGTCATCGTCGTCGCCGCCCTGGTTACTGAAATTAAATATCAGCCGCCATATTGGGTTCACGCCGCGCTTTGGATTCCGATGGTCCTGATCGTGACGCTTTGGCCGCTGCGGGGGCTGAAGAGCCTCCTCATCTCGCTGCAGTATCACCACAAGGCATCGTAAGCGAAGCTCGTCCCACGCGTCGATAATAGCGCCGGACGTCAGCCTGAACGTTTAGGTTCGCGCTGCGTTCGGCGGCCCGCAGCGAGCCAAACGTGCTCCGCCGCGTGCGTGTAAAAAATCGCCAGGCCGGCCCGGCCAGGACATCCGCTCACATCGTTCCGGACGTTCATATCAGCAAAGCAGCAATGATGATCGCAGAATTCCGATGACGCAAGGAGTTTGGTGACCTGAAGGGCCGATCAGGTAAAGCGCCTGAAAGAACTCGAGAAGAGAACGACCGGCTGCGCAAGGCTGTGTCGGACCTGACGCTGGAGAAGCTAATCCTGAAAGAGGCTGCCTCCGGAAACCTCTGAGCCCTTCCCGTCGCCGTTGCTGCGTCGACCACGTCATGGTGGAGTTCTCCGTTTCGGAGCGCTTTGCCTGCAGGGTTTTCGGTCAGCATCGTTCGACACAGCGCAAGACGCCGAAAGGCCGAGCAGAAGAAGGCGTTGACCGCCGACATCATCCGGCTCGCTTTTCGCTCAAGATTACTGGTCGCTTCGTTCCTGCCCAAGCATCGAACGTGCTTCGCTTGTATCTCCTTACGCTGAACGCGACGTTTTCCACCTACGCCGGCTGCGACGTACACCCTCCCACCCATATTCTTCAGAAACGGCCGCTCGAACTCGCTCAGCCTGTGATTATGCTGCGGCTTCAGGATTAGCCGAGCGGCTGCGCCCCTCATCGCCGAACAGATAGACCCTGTTACGGCCAGCGGCCTTTGCGTCATACAGCGCTATGTCAGCCTCTGCGAACAATTCGGTAATCCGCCGGCGATGCGGGCGGCCGACGAGGGCAACTCCAATCGAAGCACCAACTCTAAGGCTAAGACCGTTCCAGAAAAATGGCTGGCGCAGTATCACAACGGTTTCCTGCAGCAAACGCACGATCCGGGCAGGAGCTGCTGGAGCGCTCAGGATGAGTGCAAACTCGTCACCGCCCAGCCGGGCGATCAAGCCCGCATTGCTGAAAGCCTGTCCCAAACGCATCCCAATCTCGCGCAGGCATGCATCGCCGGCCTCATGGCCGAACGTATCATTTAGGTCCTTGAAACGGTCAAGATCGATCAGCACGAGCGCCGACGTGAACCCATAGTTGAGATTGTCACCAACAATTTCCCGATAACGAGCTTGGAACACAGAGCGATTAGCCAGCCCGGTGAGTGGGTCCGTCTCAGCTTTCCGCCGCAGGCTCTCCAGTGCTAGCCGGTCAGAGGTGATGTCCTGTTTGTATCCGAAGATACGAACCGGCCGATCCTCCTCTCTGACCGCGCTGATTGAGAGCCGTATCCAGCGTCTTTCGCCGCGCCAGGTCCTAATCGCGGCATCGAGCGACATTGCACGACCGCTCCGGATCGCCTCGGCCCGAGCTCGTTCCATATTACATCGGGACCGGTCCTCATAGAGTTCCACGATGCTCGCGCGCCGCAGGGGGGTACCCATCGGATGCTCGAATATATCGTAGACGCCAGAAGTCCAGGTTAGGCGCTCCGTCTCAAGCTCGCATTCCCATACGCCAATGCAAGCATGGGCCAACGCTTGATCGTAGAGACGCGCGCGAACCTCGGCCGGCAGAAGTGCGGCAACATGGTCGGCTTCATCTTTCATTTACGATCCAGCTGTCTCTAGGGATCTTGCCTAATTCCTATGGACTAAAGCTGCGGAATTAACGCTTTCTACATGCGACCGTACAGATTCGTGCCTTCTTCATCTTGATCATTTCCATTGCCGCCAGCTTACTTCATATACTTGTCGAGAAAGGACAGCACCTTCTTGGGATAGCGGCCGAACCAGTTGTAGCCGATCTTCGATCTGCGGTTCTATGCTGTCCTTCGGCGCGGGCACTGATGGCCCCGAACCTCGCGAAGCTGTCGAATGCATAAGCACGAATGCGGCGATACGAGATGCTTGGGCGAATTTGTGTGAACTGAGGGGAATATCGGCGCTGTGGCGTTCAGCCGTACAGGCGATCCGGCCAGCAGTGAGCTCGCAGATGCTGTTTTGCTGAAAGCGTTTGGCGAAGTGCCGAGTGATTTGAGCGCGTAATCCAAATTTTGGGTTCGCGACGAATCTATTTTCTTGAAGTTCCGCAGCTTCAGCCGGATAATTGATCAAGGTCCTTGGCTATTAGCATCCGAGGAGGACGATCATGGCAATCCAGATCGTGATGGACCGTACCGGCGACAGCCGGAACTTTTTCAATGCGAATGACGCACAGGAACTGGCTAAGGCGGAGCAGCGATTTTGCGAGCTGACGAAGGTCGGCTTCACCGCCGCGGTTCGGACCGGTGCGGGGCAGGTCTCGCAAATCCGATCGTTCGACCCGGACGCGGAAGAAACCGTGTTCTTCCCCAGGCTGGTCGGCGGGTAGAAACGGTCAGTGCTATGTCGCGACTTCCACCATGCGAACGCTCGCGTATAAGAGCCGTAAGGGCGTTTTTCATCAGACTTGGGGCCGAGCGAACTGCGGAGGGCCGGTCTTTGCGGCTTCTGCGGGAGTGGCTGTCACCGGTGCAACGGATGCAGTTCGCGGAAAAGGAATACTTCGAAGTCGTCGGTGGCGACACGGGCAGGCGGTATAGGATTTATCCCGGCACCATGTTGAACGTCTGCGAGGTCGACGAAACAGGCCACCCGAGGCTAGGGCTGTGTTTTCGAACAATAGGTGAGCTGCCGATCGGAGACGTGATGCTTGCCCAGAAGATCGCGTTGGAAAACTGCGAGAGCGGCGTTCTCGCGGTGGCCAGAAGTTTCGTTCCCGGCATTTTCATGTTTCGGCGAGGCAGGCTGCTCGGCTGAGCAGTCTGATTTGAACTTTCGCATCTGCGCCGGGCGCGTAGCCGTTCACGGGCCGCGCCTATGTCAAAGGAGAAGCCACAATGAATCGGCATACTCTTCTCAACATTGTTGCGACAACGGCTATCGGACTCACAACGCTGGCCGGCAGCGCCGTTGGCCAAGAGACAGGCGAGCACAAGTTGTTTGCGCCCCAGGACATCGTGTGGGGACCAGCGCCATCATCCCTCCCGCAGGGTGCGCAGGCGGCAGTGCTGTATGGCGACCCGGGCAAGGAAGGTCTGTTTGCTCTTCGGCTGAAGGTGCCAAAGGGCTATCACATTGCGCCGCACACTCATCCCAAGCCAGAGATCGTCACCGTGCTCTCGGGAGCAGCGCGGCTGGGAATGGGAACGACGGACGATCACGACAAAGCTCAGGTTCTTCCCGCGGGTAGTTTCTTTGCTATGGCCGCCCGTTCGGTGCACTCGTTCTTCGCCGACGACGCCACGGTTATTCAGCTCAACAGCTCCGGTCCATGGGGCATCAACTACATCAATCCCAAGGATGATCCGCGTCCGAAGATGTAATAGCGGGATCAACGCCGAAGGTTTGCGGGCGGGCTTGCCAAGAGCGCGACCTTCGTTGCGTCCGCCCCGCGTGTCGCGGCCGTGACCTGCTGAGGAGTGTCTTTGGTTTTGCACGAAAAGTTCGGGACTACGCTCTCCGGAGGGGTATGGCTACCCAGCGGGTAGCGTCATTCATGCCGATGTTGGCCGCGCTTCAAAAGCCATTCGGACGGGCGGCCGCGAATAGTCTTGAAGCCGTCAAGAGCGAGTTCAGGGCCGCGTAGGGCGTTTCTATAGGGCTGTGGGCCAAAGAACGCGCGGTTGCCCGGAACCACTCCCGTCTCACTCAGTTACTTACATTAAGCGGGCGTGAGATCGCCATCACCATGACCCTATTCCTGAGCAACGTTTTGATTCCGATCGCGGTGGCTGCGGTCGCTGCCGTACTGCTCATGGGTCTGATCAACATGATGCGCGGCGGTAGTCCCAACCTATCGCAAAAGCTTATGCGAATGCGCGTCCTTCTCCAGTTCATTGCTATTGTCGTCACAATGACGACGCTCTGGATGGTGGGACAGCAATAAAGTTCGCGACTGGTAAGTCCTTTTTGTTCTTGTCGGGCCCGGACCGCTTTCGGCTCTAATCACTCAACAACCCCCGCTGCGCTTGAACATTTGTCGTGCTGCGGAACTAACATCAGGCCAGCCAGTGCAAGCATCAGGAAAGTTGCGCTAATCACAACACCTAACTTCAGCGTTTGCGCAGGTGATTTGCCGCCAACTGTTTCGGCTCGCTCCCTAATTTTGTCATACCGCCAGAGAGCAAAACCAAATATGGCCCCCAGGATAGTTCCCGTGACAGCCGACGCTATTGCAAGCGTATCCAGATGTAGGGGTCCACCGGACACCAGACTTATTGATGCAAATGATAGCGGTCCACCTACGAGGCCAATGAGCACAAACGCCAGCACCGAGACATGCGTTACGGGTCTTAAGAATACGGCGGCAAGTGGCAGAATCACGCAAGTGAGCGGCCACGCGTACCACGCTCCCTGAAATATGGTCACGAGAGAAAGGACGCCTATAGCAGTAGGCCCAAGAAGGAATCCAAAAAGCCACAGCGGCAAAACCGCCGAAGAGATCACGCCGAGAAAACCAGCAAGCGGTGTGAGTAAGAGCCCCAGCAGGATAGTAGCGCTCGACGGCCTTTCCATATTTGTCGGAGCTTTTGCTGGACCTCGCCTTCCCCGAAGGGGAATCCTCCATCAGTTGGAACCAACGCGCTCCCTTTGCGGAAATCGGCTAACGCATCGTCGTAACGTCCGCGTCGTAAAAAATAGAATCCTCGCTTGGAGTAGAAGCTGGGTCCAGAGGCTCGATTTCTAGGGCCGCGTCATAGTCGTTCTCGGCGCGCTCGTACTGCTCTAGGTCCTCGTACGCAAAGGCGCGTTGCCGCAACAAGTCGCGACGAACCTTGGCGTCATATGAACCGCTCTCTAGCCCTTAGGTATAGAGACCAACGGACAGAATGTCCGGACCCCAAGCCGTCTTGAGCTTGTACTTCTTCGCCAGATCATAGGCGGTGTCGGTGCCGGCGAACATGATTTTCTGCTTTTCACGGATTGCTGATCCTTCCGGGTCAGGATTGGCAGCAGGTTGAAGATTCGGCCGCCGCGCTGCTTCAGCAAGGAAAATGCGGACATATTCGTCACGGCGTGTGAAGATGAGCTGTAGAAGATCTGCCCGGTCTGACCAAACGCTCATCCGCCGCCACGCCAACCGAGGCCCAGTCCATGGATGCGAGAAGCGTAAAGAGTGCTGAAGATGCCCGTGCGCTGATCGAGGCGCGCCGTCTGTCCCACGTCAAGGTCGGCGTGGTCGATCTCGACGGCGTCATCCGCGGCAAATATCTGGCGCGGGACAAGTTTTTCAACGCGCTCGAATCGGGGTTCAAGTTCTGCGATGTGATCTTCGGCTGGGACTCCAGTGACCAGCTCTATGACAAGTCGACCTTCACCGGCTGGCACACCGCATTTCCGGATGCGACCGCTCGCATTGACCCCGCCACCTGCCGCGAATTGCCGACCGAGCCGGGCATGCTGTTCTTTCTCGGCGAGTTTGATGACGCGGCAGCGCAGCTCTGCCCGCGGCGACTTCTCAAGCGCGTGATCGATCGGACGACCGAGATGGGATTTACCGCCACGGTCGCTGCGGAATTCGAGTTCTTCGTCTTCGACGAGACACCGCACAGCATCAGGGAGAAGAACTTTCGCGATCTGAAAAACCTTACGCCCGGCTGGTTCGGCTATTCCGTACTGCGTTCGTCGGTCGAGGCGGATCTCAATCGCGGGCTGCTCGCGCTATGCGATGAGATGGACATTCCGCTGGAAAGCTTTCACACGGAAACGGGGCCCGGCGTGCTGGAAGCCGCCATCCAGTACACGGATGCGCTCGCGGCCGCCGACCGCGCGGTCCTGTTCAAGACCTTCTCCAAGGTATGGGCCGAACGTCAGGGCAAGATGGTGACGTTCATGGCCAAATGGTCGAATGCCTATCCCGGCCAGTCCGGCCATCTGCATTTGTCGCTGCGCGGTGCCGATGGCAAGCCGGCATTCCACGAAAGCGGCCGTCCGGGCTACATGTCCGACACCATGCGTCATTTCGTCGGAGGCCAGCAGGCGCTTCTGCCTGAACTTCTGGCCATGGTCGCGTCGACCGTGAATAGCTATTCGCGACTGATCCCGGGTTTCTGGGCTCCGACCGACGCCACCTGGGGTATCGAAAATCGCACTTGCGCCTTGCGCGTGATACCGGGATCGCCGTCGAGCCAGCGCGTCGAATACCGAATCGCCGCTGCCGACATCAATCCATATCTGGCCATCGCCGCCGCGCTCGGCTCGGGACTCTGGGGTATCGAGCACAAGATTGAGCCCGATGAACCGATCACCGGAAATGCCTATGACATGAAGCATGCATCTGCCCGCACGTTGCCGCGTACATTGTCGGAGGCTGCGGATCGGCTCGCCAGATCTGCCATTGCCCGAGAATTATTCGGCGAGCTCTTCATCGAGCATTTTGCCATGACACGGCAATGGGAGGAGCGCGAATTCCGCAAGGCGATCACCGATTGGGAACTTGCCCGTTATTTTGAGATCATCTGAAACCCGACGCTTCCAAGAGTGATATCGTGAACGATGTCCCGGCTCAAATCATATCATCTCCGACTGAAGCATTGAGAGCCATCCATGCACGTTCAGATCACTGGAGCCTGGAATTTTCCGACGCGCGTCATTGCGGGGCCCGGGCGCATCGCCGAGTTGCCGGATCTCTGCCGGGCTCATGGCATCACCAGGCCATTGCTTGTCACGGATGCAGGACTCGCCAAGTCTGACATGATCGCGAGCATCGCACGGCTCGTGCGCGAGGCGGGAATCCCGATCAGCATCTTCTCCGATGTCAAAGGCAATCCGGTCGAGTCCAACCTGACGGCCGGCGTTGTGGCGTTCAAGCAGGGTGGTCACGATGGCGTTGTCGCAGTCGGCGGCGGCTCGGCACTCGACGTCGGCAAGTGCGTGGCGTTCATGGTTGCCCAGTCGCGGCCGGTCTTTGATTTCGAGGATGTCGGCGACCAGTGGACAAGAGCCAACACCGACGGCGTCGCCCCCATTATCGCGGTGCCAACCACCGCCGGCACCGGCTCTGAAGTCGGGCGCGCAAGCGTGATCACTCGCGAAGACACGCACGAAAAGAAAATCATCTTTCACCCCTTGATGATGCCGAAGGTCGCCGTCGAGGACCCGGAGCTCGTGGTCGGCCTACCGCCGTTCCTGACCATGGCAACGGGCATGGATGCGCTGGCGCATTGCTTCGAGGCCTATTGTGTGAAAGCCTTTCATCCGCTCGCCGATGGCGTGGCGCTGGAGGGTATCAAGATCGTCGATACCTATTTGCCACGCGCCGTCGCCGACGGAAGCGACTTGGAAGCTCGCGCCTACATGTTCGCGGCGGCGTCGATGGGAGCCACGGCTTTTCAGAAAGGGCTCGGCGCAATCCATTCGGTGTCGCACCCTGTCGGCGCGCGATACGATACGCACCATGGCCTCACCAACGGCGTTATCTTCCCCTACGTCATGGTGTGCAACAGGAAAGCCATCGCCGACAAGATCCCGCACATTGCCCGCGCACTCGACCTGCCGGGCCGTGATTTCGATACTGTGCTGAACTGGATTATGACCCTGCGGAAGAATCTTGGGGTACCGCACACGCTGGCGGAGCTCGGCATCAAGGAATCAGATGCCAAAACGATTGCGAAGGATGCGGTCAAGGATCCGACCGCTCGCACCAATCCCCGGTCACTGACCGAAGCCGAGTTCGAGAAACTCACGCTAGCCGCGATCCGCGGTGACCTCGGGGGATAGGCCTTGCTGCGGTTATTGGTTCTTGAAGGTAACTCTCGATCCGGCCGCCGCCGGATTGCGCAAACTGCGGGGGCGACTCCGGGCGAGAGCTACGCCGATCTACTCCGGACCCTAGCTCCCCAAGCGGCGGTCGATATTTATCTTGGAACTGACGAAGGTGCTTCGTCGCCTCAGCCAATCGATGCCTATCATGGCGTTGCCATTACCGGCTCGTCGCTCAACATCTACCAGTGCGAAGCCGAATCGATGCGGCAGATCGAGTTTGTTCGCGAGGTCTTTGCTCGCGGGATTCCGATGTTCGGGTCGTGCTGGGGATTGCAGCTTGCGGCAGTGGCGGCAGGAGGGGAGGTTGGGCTCAATCCCGCAGGTCGGGAAGTGGCATTCGCGCGCAAGATCACGCTGACCACGGAGGGGCACCTACATCCAATGCATGCGCGTCGCGCCACGGCATTCGACGCGCCGGCCATCCATAGCGATGTCGTTACCCGTCTTCCGGCTGATACCGTCATCACGGCACGAAATGCGATCTGCGAGGTGCAGGCAGCGGAGATCCGCTTTGGACGGGGCGTATTTTGGGGGGTGCAGTATCATCCGGAATATCGTCTGCACGACGTTGCTTCCGTGATCCGTCGTTACGGCCAGACCTTGGTTGACGAGGGCTTTTTCGCTGATCTTGCTGAACTCGAACGATATGCCGCCGATCTGTCCGCGCTCGAAGCAGACCCAAAGCGGCGTGACATCGCATGGCGTCTCGGACTGGACGCAGATATTGTTAGTGACGCGATACGCCAGACCGAGCTTGCGAATTGGGTCTCCTTTTTGGAGTGCAAATGAAAGACCTGACGATCTCCACGCAACTTTCGCAGCGATCGGGGCAACCGACGACGGCGAGGTCTGTCGTCTGACAGCGAGTCAACTGGATAGCCTCGGCCGAAGGGAACGCCGCCTCGAACAGCATTGTCACAAGGACTGCCGTATCAAGGGCATTTGATGTGTGGCTCATACTAGCGCACTTCATCCGCGTCGTTATCGAGCAAATCGATCGGCGCAATCACGCGCTCATCTTTAAGCCGTTCGTCCGACGATCGTTGACGGGCTAAATAGGCGTCGAGGATCTCCTGGTGGTTGGGTGCCAGCGTCTCTTTGAGAGCTTCTGCCTTACCGGTAAGGTCAATGCCCAGCTGTTCAGAATACGTGAAAACGTCACGCCGCGCGTGGCGATCACCCTTGGCAAACTGGTTTGCCAGTTGCTCGAAGCCCACCTCAAGCTTCGTCAGGGTCACATGCCGGCTGTTACGCGTCAGCGAAACCTTCTGCTTCAATGCATCTTCGAATAGCCTCTTCACGTCTGCGAACATGGAATCTTTTCGTGGACGCCCTTTAGGATTAGGCGAGGGACCTCCTTTTTTCCCAGCGTGTTGCTTTCGGCGGGCGGCCAGGGCCAACGGTGGCGTCATCAGAGGATGGGTTCTTCCAGGGCACGACGACGGTGCGCGGTTGAGGAATATGCCTTGACGCTAAACAAGCGCGCTCTGCCGATTACGTCTGGTTCTCTCTACCTTGCTTATTACGCGGAACCCGCAGGCGCCGTGGCGCTATGGTCCAGCCCAGAAAATGCCGATGCTGCTTCCTTTATGGCCGACGCTGACACGAGGTGTCGGACCACACGCGAAAAGCTGGTCAACGCCAACCCATTCCTCAAGGTGCTAACGGTCGGAGACATTAAGAGGTGGGCCGATCGCAAGATGACAGCCGTCAATTCACTGGGGCGCTTGTGAAGACCTGAAGAAGGTGCGCGTGGAATTATGCGGTTCATGCTCCATTCGCGCGGGCTTTATGGCAGCCCATTCAAATCAACGAGTGGAGAGCGCATGGTCCGAGGCTCCCGTTGATCGCTTAAATCAAATGCAGACTTATGCCTTCGACCATGAAACAATCGTCGCTTCCCAGATTACCCCATAACCGGACATGCTGCTGACATGTCAAAATCGACGCGAATGACCATCTCCGATATCACCCTCTGGCCCCCCCACTGCGCATGCCCCGCTACATGAACTCGCCCTTGGCGAGTCAATCGTCATAGCCGTCCTACAAAATGCCAAGATGCGTAGGCGTGTTTCCAACTATCTTGAGGCTAGACGAGTCATCTGCGGAACAGTCCGCTCACCGCACGCCCTACGCCGTGCACAGCGCCGCCGATCGCGCCGATTGGACCGCCGCCACCACGCGAATAGCGAGCGCGGCCCCCAGCGCGACGACGGTGTTGATGGCCAGATTTGCCAGCGTTCGCGCTGGTGTCCGTTAGTACCTTATGCTGGGTGGCGTTGAGGAAGCCAGTCGTAGGGTAGCCGTTTTTCTCCTGCCAGCGCGCGATAACGGCGCGAGTCGATTCGTCGAACTTCCCATTGATCTTGGTGTCGAACCCGAGCCTGGTTAGCCTACGTTGCACTTCACGGCGCTTTGTTTTGGTGAGGCCGATCTGTTCCTCGGTCTTCTGAGTCGCTTCGTCGGTAGCGATCGCCGTATCGGCAGGTATCAACGTCTCGCGCGGCGTGCTGCTCAGGCCAGCCATAGCAAAGTGCGCGCTATTGACAATCGCTAGAATGGACAATGCCAGGATCAAGGCGCGCATGCCCTTTCCTTCGCCCTCAAGTCCGCCGATGGTTCGGTCTAGAAAGTAGGAGACACACCGCGCCGTCTGAACCATCAAAAATCCGGCGGCGCCACTCCGCTTCGTCGTGGGGTAAACTGTTGTCCGCCGCAGACGGTTCCATAGCCTCGCCGATTGTCACGCCGTATTGCACGCGGGGGCAATGGGAACGGCACCGCCCTTGGCCCTTCGGGATCAACCTTAAAAACGGCCAGAGCATCAGGTTCCCGAGATGTGATGCATGAGTCCGTTCGTGGGCCCTTTTAGGAATTGGCGCGATGTCGGACTTGAGGCATGCCCGATGGCGACGCAAGGCATAATCCAAAGAGGTTCGTGTTGAACGCTGGCCGGAGGCGACGGCGGTCATCCCGCGATGATCGGCGGACTCCAGCAGAGCATATCAGCCTGCCGACGACACAGCTCTCGCCAGGCTCGGATAGGTGATCCCACCCATAAACATGATTTCATTGCGCACTCTTCGAAGACTTTCCAGCTGCAGGCGACTTAGTCACAGCCCATGGATCGTACTTTTCCTTGGAATCGGGAATGCGTTTGAGAGCTTCCTGATAGGCCTTTTCGTCGACCTTGGGCTTGTTGCCTGCGGCTGCAGGACCGCCGCCCTTATGCCCACGTTTGCCGCCTCCCATCTGCGCTTGTGCAGGCACTGCCAACAACGCCAGCACCGCCACTGCCATCACCAGAAACCTCATCGCGAGCTGTCTCCCTAGCCGTCGCCTAGCGCAAGCTAATTCTCAGACAGCCGCTCGTAAAGTCGGGAACGCCATCTGTCGGGAGCTTATTGAAAGCGCCGACGGACTTTCATGCCGGCCCGAGATTACGAAACTCCCCGAACCGCGGCGCAAGACTGCTCTGCTTTGACAAACCGGCGACGTGAGCTGGTTGAAGGTTTCGCGCCGCCAGATCGAAACGGCTTTCTGACGAAGTTTCTCCGAATAACAGCTGTACCCCTAAGTGTCCCTGTCGGAAACCTAATCCGGCTGGCAATTTCAGCACTTTGGATCGGTTGATATTTGCTGGGCTGTATCGTTTGGCGCCAAGTGTTCTAGGTGCTCCGGCGATTTTGAAACTGAGACGGTGATCGTGTCGCCGAATTGCTACAGCGTATGTCGAGGGCATCATTTTAACATTTAACGCACTAAATCTGATCATGGGGCATCACAGCTTGATCATAAGTAATCGCATATAATGGAGCGGTCCATCACGGAGCACAACGGTGCCGGTTTTGGAGAAGATTATTCATTTGTTTCGGCTCCGGGTGCGATGGGCGTCTTTCAATTTGAAAGGATTGCCAAAATGGCCGAAGAACTCGATTCTGTTATCGAAGCCCTTTCTAGTGCCAAGCTGAGTCTGAGCAAGGCAGTCGAACAAATGACAACCGGCACGGCGGCGTCGAGCCTTTCCGAGGCTCAGTTGAGCCGGCTTAAGGCGCTGTCGGACCAGAACACCGGTTGTCAGAACAGCGGCTGCGGCGGTGCGGAAGCTGCGCTGGCGGCGAAAGCCGGGGGCCGGAAGTAAGTCCGTTCGCCTCGTCCGGCGGAAGCCAATGTTATTCCGCCGGACGTTTCTGATGCGGGTACGCTGCTCGGTTTGATAACCGTGCTTAGCTGCTAATGAGGCCCGATCATGCAGAAGCTGTCCTCATATGTTGTCGCATCACCTATATTCTCCGAGGATAACGCACCCCTTCTAGTGGTTCTCGCCACCCGGACGGGCGTCGTTTTCGAGTTGCCGCTATCGATCTGGCAAGTCTTGCGGTCGGGCGCATTCGAGAAACTGAACGCCAAGACCCGGACCGAGCTGTCGGAAGCGGAAATACTGGTGCCGCAGGCGGAGGACGAGCTCGCGGTTGTGTTATCGCGCAATCGGGAGGCGATCCGGACCAATACTCATCTGAATTACGTAATCCAGCCGACCGCGCATTGCCAGCTCGGCTGTGGCTACTGCGGCCAGACGCATGAGCGAAGAAACCTCAGCACAGAGAACGAGACGGCCATTCTGCGGGACGTCCGAGACAGACTGGATGCCGGGAAGTTTGTAGAGCTGAACCTCTGCTGGTTTGGCGCAGAGCCGCTTTCCGGACTTGTGCAGATGCGCTCCCTGACGCCCCAGCTTCGCCGAATTGCGGAAGAAAGGAATGTTGAATACCGGGCGAGCATTGTTACCAACGGATTGGCAATGTCCCGGAAGATAGGCGCTGAGCTAGTGAATACACTCGGGGTTGTGTCTATCACCGTGTCGCTCGATGGAACTGCGATGTATCACGACCGGCGACGGCATACGAAATCCGGTAAACCGACTTTCAACCAGATCCTTGCGAACCTCGTGGCGCTGGCGGATACGATCGGCTCCGATCCGGTGGAGATCAAGGTCCGCTGCAATGTCGACCGGGAGAATGCGCCCGATGTTGTACGGCTGCTGCAGCGCCTGCATGACGAGGGGCTGCACCGTGCGGTCCAGTTCTATACGGCGCCGATCCACTCCTGGGGCAATGATGCCCATCGGCGGAGCCTTGACCCGGAGGACTACGCCCGCATGGAGCTGTCCTGGTTCGTGGAGATGAAACGGCTGGGCTTTTCGGTGCCGCTCGTCCCCAAGGTGCAGCATGTCGTCTGCCTTGCGGTGCAGCCGCAGGGAGCGCTGGTCGATGCGCATGGCACGCTCTTCAACTGCACCGAGGTCTCCTATGTGCCGAGCTACGGCACGCCAAACCGATTTGCCATTGGTGATGTCATGAGCGGCGAGCGGGGCACGACGCGCGATGTCCTTGGTAGCTTCAACGATCAAGTTCAGAGCGGCGCCTTCGGCTGCAGCCGCTGCCGAATGCTTCCTGTTTGTGGGGGCGCATGTCCGAAGGAATGGGTCGAGGGCCGAGCGCCCTGCCCCAGCTCCAAGCGCAATATGGCGGAACGGCTGCTTTTGGCGGCGGCTTTCAGTCGCACCGATTCGGCGACTGATCCGGCCGAGGCTGCGTAAGCGGTGGCGTGAGCCGGTTCGGAGAACGGTTATGCGGATCACGCGGGACCGTATTCATCTAGAGCCGGACGGCGTTCTGCTTATTGGCGTAGCCGGTCCGATCCTGATCCGAAGCGAAACGGTCAGGGAGATGATCGAGGCGCTTCTGGCCTATGCCGATCCGACTTCTGGAGAAGTCTACGGGATTCGGCCGCACGGCGGCCGAATGGAGGCTTGTTACACTGAACTGACCCAGTTGCTTGAGATAGCGGGCGTGGCGGATGCTGGAAGTGCTGCGACGCAGGCGCCGCGCCCACGCGAGGGCCACGTGCTTATTGCTGGCGATGCCGATTGGGTGCCGGCCTTGGCCGAAGAACTCGCCCATTCGGGGATAGCGTACCTGTCGTTCTGGTATCCTGAGCCGGGTGGCAATTGCGACGCGGCAACCAGTCCGGAAGCTCTGTGCAGCAGGATCAAAATCATGGCCCCGGAATGCATCGCCCGCTTGCACGCATGCGCCGACGGAGAATGGGATTTACCTCCGGATGTGGACCTCGTCGTAGGCGCGCTGGCCCCGGTCAGGGTAGGACGGCAAGTCGAGCTGGAGCGCGCTTGCCGCGCTGTCAGGATCGCCTTTCTCGGGGCGGAGATCGTCGGCACGCGGGGTTGCATCGGCCCGATCTCCCTTCCAGGCACCGCGGGTTGCTGGCTCTGTGCACGTCAGCGGCGCCGTGCGCATAACCCCGATCCCGAGGCGGTGGCGCGCGCCGATCGTCTGACGGTTGCGAATTACCCACCTCTGCCGTGGGACGTGGCGCGGTCCTTTGGGCAATCGGTTGCGGTGGAGGTCCGGCGCTATCTCCGGTCGGCCGCTGAAACGTCGCTGCGCGCGCATGTGCGGATCGTCGAGGTGCACGGGCAGACCTCGGCGCGCCATGGCTTCGTTCCGATGCCTTGGTGCGAGACCTGTGGAACGGATGGTCCGGCACTGCCGCGGCCGGACCTTTCGGCCACCGCTGACGAGCCTAACGTAGAGACGATCCGAACGGCGTTCCGGGACTGGATCGATCCGGAAACAGGACCGATTGTCGGGCCGGTCCTCCGGGAGCTGCCGCAGTTCGCGCGCAAAGCTTTTGTTGCGGTTGCGGAGATTGCCCCTTTTTGCGCGTTTCGAACCGATCCTACCCTACCGGAGCCGGCGTCTGGCAAGGGGATGGCGGAAGGGACAGCAATGCTCGGCGCGATCGGAGAGGCGTTCGAAAGATATGCCGCTTCGCGCTGCGATCTTGATACCCTGGTCCAAGCCCGTATGGCCGAGCTCGATGGCCAAGTGCTCGATCCGCGTCGGGTTGGAATGTATGATGCGGCGCAATATGCCGCCGAAGGCTTTCCGTTCGCGCCATTCGATCGCGAGGCAGTTCATTTTTGGAGGTTGGCGAACAATTTGCGAACCGGGACGAAGACGTGGGTACTGGCCAGTCAACTGTACTACAAGTTTCCGTCCGTGTTTTCGGATTTCGTCGCGCAGGTCACTTCGAACGGGCTAGCCGCTGGAGCGGACTTGGAAAGTGCAACGATGCGGGCCGTTCTGGAGCTCATTGAACGGGACGCGGTCATGGTCGCGTGGCTCTGCCGCGACCCGGGGCGCCAACTGCCGCTCAATCTCTGCGATGCCGAGACCCGCGACATCGCCGGTGAACTGATGTCCGCGGGCGCTTCTGTCGCATTTTACCTGCTCGAGGGCGCAGGAAAGACTCCGGTGGTTCTGTGCACAGCCATGGGAGATGGACGGTCATGGCCCGGCCTATCCGCCACTGCGGCGGCGCATCCCTGTCTCCGGCGTGCGGCCCGAGGGGCGATGCTGGAACAGGCCGTCTCGGGCTTCGGCCTGATGAAGATGTTGCGAGAGGTAAGTGGACCGCGGCCAATGCGTCCAGAGGAGGTGCGCTGCGGCCAGTTTCTCGACCACGCTTGTTATTATTTGCCTAAGCGAGAGGAGGAGTTGGCGTTTCTTCGAAACGCGCCGAGTTACGAACCGGAGGTGGAGAGTCATGACGAGCCGATTCCGAGCCTTGCTGAATTGGCGGCCCGTCTGGCCGGCGATGGAGTCGAGATCGCGGTGGCCGACCTTACCCCGCCCGACGTGGCGAGCGCCTCCATCCATGTCGTCCGCGCCGTCGCGGCAGGTCTACAGCCACTCCATTGCGGTTTCGGAATGGAGTTTCGCGGAAGCTGGAGGCTTCGACATTGGCGGAGGAAGGCGCTGAACCCGGCACCACACCCATTCTGCTGACCGAGCCGGCTGCAAAACGGCGACAGCTATCGTCTCGCGACGGCCAGGCGATCTCTCCGAATTGCTCAAGCTCGGGATTGAGGTCGCTCAATCAAACGTCGCCAAGGTGAGCTGGTGCGGTGGGCTTGTCCCGGATGCCATGGCGCGCAGTCGGCCTGTGACGACCGCGCTATAGATTTGATCCCGATCGCGGATGAGGTATTTTGGGACATCATCCCAAGGGAAGGCCTCGATTATCTGCCGCGCAATCCACTCCGCTGCCGGATTTGTTGTGACGTTGATCCAGACCATCTCTCTGCGGTCGAGCCGGACGATGACGAAGGCATAGAGCAGGTCGGAACCGATAGTCGGGACAACGAACGGCTGATCGGATCGATCCGGCGCGAGTGTTTGGACCACATCATTGTCTTGAGCGAGGTGCATCTGCGCCGGGTACTCAATTTTATGTCGACCATTGCAACTGTGTCAGAACCCCTCGATCTTTGGACAAGGATGCGCCGGCTTCCAGGCCGGTTCACCGAACCGGTGTCATTTGTTTACACGCCATTCTGGGCGGACCGCATCACCGCTACGCCCGTGTTCAAGTTTTCGGTACATACAAGGTTGTGGATCGTATGCGCGAGATCGGTGGGTCGGTGATCCGTTGAACTCATTGCTCGACGTAACGCGGCACAGCTTCTCTACCGATACCGATCTGGATCGCGCGATATGGCAGCGGCTGAAGGTGAAGATCGCGCTCAGGGTCCCACTGTATCCGAACCAGCGAAGCGGCCTTCAGCTTGACCCAATCGTCCTTGCTTGTTGAGGGATCGGATGGCTAGTGCCCAAAGCCCATTCTAACGCCCGCGCAGGGCGCCAGGAAATATCTGGCAAGGCTGCCGATCTACCCCCTGATCGTTTGCACTAATCGGTAGCCTCCGATTAGCTTCCTATCAACGAGTAGCCGCTTGAACGCCCGCTAGCGCGGCTTGGAGCGCCACTTCTTTCGTATGATCGAGCGATGTTTTCAACACCGTTCCGCCTTCACCTTTTAGACCTTCTAGCACTTTGTCGGCGGTGACCTTACGTACCAATACGAAGAGCGCAGCGGTCCCAGGCTGAATTGCGGCGGCAGTTTCCTTCATCCATTTGTCGTTGATGCCGACATCCGTTAGATATCCGCTAAGTGAACCGGATGCCGCGCCAAGCGCAGCCCCTGCCAGCGGCATCAAGAAGATCAGGCCGATAAGTGTTCCCCAAAAAGCACCCGAAACCGCACCCGTAGTCGTAGTGTTGAGTAGCTGGTTGAGTTTGACACGGCCTTGAGCATCCTTCGCTGCGATCACCGCGTCGCCGAGCTCAATCAGATATTCCTTCTGCATCGTCAGCAATTTCTGACGAACCTCTTCAGCTTTCTCTTCCGTAGGAAACGCGATCACGACTAGATCACTCATGTTAGGGTTCCTTTTTGAGTTCAGTTTTCTTCGAGAACATTCGCGATGGGCGGTTGCTTTGATCTAAGTCAAAGACGAGTAGCGTGGTCTTTAGAAATGCACGGACTGGCAAGAATACTTTGTCTTGAGCCTTATAGGCAGGAAGGATGAACGAATGCACAAGTTTCGGCGAGGCGTGGACCACAAGCTGCGGGGTGCTCCAGCACGCTGACATTACAGATTTCTGGGCCGGCTGCTGCATTCTTATTCTTCGCGAAATCGATCTCGGTCTGTTTCGCTAACCATTCTTACGATCTTGCCGAAACTCTCGACAGATTTACTGCACGCGATCCAGCAGCGTCGGTGCAGAGCGATTTTGACTTGGAAAAAAGTCGCCGCGCGGCTAGACGACTTCGGAAGCCGACTGGAGGACTCGAACTTCTCCATCGTTTAGATCTTGCTTGTATAGTTAAGTGATCATCTCGATAAAGGTGACAGGGCCTGCGAGATCTGGGTCTCTGGTAGCTTCAGGAGCCCGCTGAAGGGCGTGTTGAGTTCAGCAATCAAAAACAAAGCGCTCGCTGCTGACAATGCAAAGAGACCTACGAAGACCATTACAGTCGGATTGATCGCTCCGAGAATGCTGTAGCTTGCGAAGATAACGGCGAGCCAGAAAATAAGAAGCACCAGAAAAGGTACTGGAAGCGTGCTGCCCGAGTCGGTGTACAAATGTAGGCGAGCCTGGGCGCCGCGGTTTATGACCTCGTCGATTTGCTTCCTGAACTGGCGTTGCTGCTCGGTCGCATTTGGCAGTTGATAGATAGTAGCCGAGAAGCGCTTCCAGGCGTCCGACGCCACGAACGCGTGATGGCCCAGCTGGCTTGCCGGAGCCCAGATGCCATTTGCCAGTGCTGCGGATTGCTGCCGCAAGGCTTCCCTCGCTCCGTCGGCCGGCGGACCATATTCGGAAAGCAATTGGTCAAGCAAAACCAGATCAGATGATATCTGATTTAGCTGGGATGCGGTTGAATCATAAGAAATCTTTGCCGTCGAGATCAGCAGACCAAGAATGAGAGCTGCCAGTGTTGAAAGCAATCCCACGCCTGACTTGATAACACTGATGGCTTGATCGTTGAGATGATGCTCCGGAAGGCGGTCGCGCAGCCATGAACCGACAGCGACCCCGCTGACCATTGCTGCGAGTGAGATGATCAATAACCACACGGATTCGCTCACGCAGCGTGCCTTCCAGAGTTGTTAGCAGTCAGCTCGCGATCAAACAGTTTTGGAACTATATCATCGAAGGGCTTTTAGGGCATGCCTGGGCTGCGACGCCCACGTCCGTCCAGACTGCAGCGGAACCGATCGGGTTCGTCCAGAAAGAGCCGAAATATCTTCACGAAATGCCACTATTCCCCTTTCTCGAGCCTAGGGTTTGGAGCCTCACGCCAAACAGGATCAGTGCACGCACGAGATTTGTTGACATGAGGTATCAAAGCTCAGCGCGGTTTTGATAAACTCGGCTAGGTCACTTGCAATGTTGATGACGCGGTTGGGCGGTCACGCCAGATCCACTGCAAAGCGTTTGAGATCGGCGAGCGAGCAATGTGTCAGCGCACCCTCATGAGTGGCGCGCAAGACCACTCGCGGTGCTCGGCTTGCTTGGAATGCTTCCTGCCAGCGGGGTGCACATAAGCACCAACGGTCTCCGGGTTTCAGGCCTGGGAAACCGAACTCCGGCAATGGAGTCGAAAGATCGTTACCGCGCGATACAGAAAAATCGAGAAACGCTGCAGTTACGACGACGCAGACCGTGTGACTGCCATTGTCTTCTGGTCCAGTGTCGCAGCAGCCGTCCCGATAAAACCCCGTCATCGGCCTGATCGAACAAAGTTGAAGCGGCTCGCCGAGCACGTTCCGACTTGTACGGCGGTGAGGGCCGCCCCCACTATCCTGATCGTCCCTTAGCATTGCCGCACCTTGCCTTCATCCCTGCATCTGGCACCGGAAAAGCGGGCGCCGATGGCAATGTATGGACTAAGCGTTGCGACGCAAGCTGAAAAGCCGGGTTCGCCTCACGAACAGCGATCGCTGGTTCTTTGTCCAGCTGTATCGCTGGTTTCCGTCGATCCTGCAGGTTCTCATGATTGTCTGGCCCGAGACGCTGGTGCGTTGGCATCGGGCTGGCTTTCGCCGCTATTGGCGGTGGAGATCGCGCCCACTGGGAGGGCGACCTCAGATCGAGACGGAGCTGCGCGTAACCTATCGATCTTTGGACAAGGATGCGCCGGCCTCCAGGCCGGTTTACCGAACCGGTGTCATTTGTTCACACGCCATTCTGGGCGGGCTGCATCACCGCTACGCCCGTGTTTAAATTTTCGGTACATACAATCACTTGCCACTTCGTTGATCTAGTCTGACCGGCCCGTCATTGACATCGCGCGGACTTCGGTTACGCCACTCCCAGACAAAGAGAGGTCCAGGTGTTCAACGGCAAATCCGTATTTATTTCCGGCGGTACAGGCTCCTTCGGGCGAAAATTTGCGAATATACTGCTCGAGCGCTACGACTTGGCGCGCCTGGTTTTCTATTCACGCGATGAGCTCAAGCAATTCGAGATGCAGCAGGAAGTAAACGCGCCCTGCATTCGCTGGCTAATTGGCGATGTGCGTGATCGCGCGCGTTTGATCGAAGCGACGCGTGGGATTGACTATCTCGTTCATGCTGCCGCTATGAAGCAGGTGACAGCATCTGAATATAATCCAATGGAATGTATCCGCACCAACATTCATGGCGCGGAGAACATTGTGGCAGCCGCGCTTGCCAACGACGTTGAGCAGGTGGTCGCGCTCTCAAGCGACAAAGCGGCTAATCCGATCAACCTGTATGGCGCTACCAAGCTTGCATCGGATAAACTGTTCATTGCTGCCAACAATATGGCAGGCAAACGACGTACCGCCTTTTCGGTCGTGCGCTACGGTAACGTTGCCGGCTCGCGCGGATCGGTCGTCCCATTTTTCGAAAAACTGATAGCGCAAGGCGCGACGTCATTGCCGATTACCGACGTCGCCATGACTCGTTTCTGGATCTCGTTGCAGGAAAGCGTCGACTTCGTTCTGAAGTGCTTCCAGCGTATGCATGGCGGCGAGATCTTTGTACCGAAGTTGCCGTCGATCCGGATAGTCGACCTTGCAACGGCGATTGCGCCGCACCTGCCACAGAACTTGATTGGTATCCGGCCGGGCGAAAAGCTGCACGAGATATTGTGCCCTGCGGATAATAGCCATTTGACGCTTGAGTTCAGTGATCATTATGTAATGCGGCCGTCGATCAAGTTCCATGATCGCGGCTATGATTATTTGGAGAACCGTCTCGGTGAGACTGGTGCTCCTGTAGCGCGGGGTTTCGAGTACAACTCCGGTACAAACCCCGTCCGTTACTCTGTGGAACAGATCCGGGAATTCTATGAACGGACCAAGACATGATTCCCTATGGTCGTCAGGATATCTCTAGCGCCGATGTCGAGGCGGTCGTCGAAGTCCTTCGGTCAGACTTCCTAACCCAAGGGCCGATGGTCCCGAGGTTTGAGGAGACGTTGGCGCGGGCAGTCGACGCGCCTGAAGCGGTAGCCTTTTCCTCAGCAACTGCGGCGCTGCACGTCGCTTGTCTTGCGCTCGGGCTCGGTCCATCGGATCGACTCTGGACGGTGCCGAACACCTTTGTGGCCTCCGCCAACTGCGGTCTCTACTGCGGAGCGATCGTCGATTTCGTCGATATCAATGCTAGGACCCGAAACATGGATGTCGAGGCACTAGCCACCAAGCTCGGAGCGGCCGAGCGCGACGGCACCCTGCCGAAGGTTGTCGTTCCAGTGGACTTCGCCGGTACTTCCGCAGATCTTGCCTCCATCCGCCGGTTGGCGGACCAATACGGCTTCCGCATCCTTGAAGACGCGAGCCATGCCGTTGGCGGATACTACCAGAATAGGCCCGTCGGTTCGAGCGAACTCGCTGACGTTACCGTTTTTTCCTTCCATCCCGTCAAGATTGTGACAACAGGAGAAGGCGGTGCGGCGACCACGCGTTCTGCCGAGATCGCCCATCGCATGCGCCTGCTGCGCAACCATGGCATTTCGCGCGATCCCGCTGATATGACCGCCGTTCCCGAAGGCCCTTGGTACTACGAGCAGGTGATGCTCGGCTTCAACTACCGTATGACCGACATTCAGGCGGCGCTCGGCGTGAGGCAATTTGATCGCCTCGCCGAATTCGTTGCTCGGCGGCACACGATCGCGGCGCGTTATCATGAAGGGCTTGCCGGTCTTCCCGTGATTCGCCAGTTCGTGCCGGAGGGCACTCTCTCGGCGTTGCATCTATATGTCATTGAACTGGATGAAACCGTAAGACGTACTCGCGCCGAAGTTTTTGCAGCGATGCGCTCTTCAGGTATCGGCGTCAACGTCCATTACATCCCGGTCCATCTACAACCATGGTACCGGGCCTTGGGATTCTCCCGTGGCGATTTTCCGACTGCCGAAAAATACTACGACTTCGCACTAACGTTGCCTATTCATCCAAACTTGAGCGCTGAACAGCAAGATTACGTTATGGAACGGTTATCCCACGCGCTCGAAACTTGAGGATCTAAATTGTTGTGTTTTGAGATTCCGACCCGAGATCCAACGTTCGGTCTTAGAGCAAGACGGGATGGCTGGCTTGTGACGTAGACGAGGCGACCAAAGCGCAACATCGAACGAGCCCTTCCACTTTTTCAGACCTTAAGTGCGAAGAAGTCATTCTTCAAAAACGCTGTTCATTGGAAGGACTGGGGCCGACTGGACCTCAGATGGAGAGCTGCTTATAGAACGTGATCTTTTCGGGTTGGTTTGCGCGATCAGAAATTTGAAAACCAGATCGCAGGGGTCTTCGTGGCGCCATGAATATTAGCGAGTTTCTAAAAGAAAATCGACGATTCTGGACATCCTCCACCCCGCCCAAGTCTGACCCGCCCAAGTCTGATCGCATCATAATTCTCGACCTTTATCATAATGCCAATGTGCACTCTCACCTGTTCGCGAATTGCGTCGTTGCGAAGTGCATACAGCACATATGGGGAGGTGAAATCGTCGGGATTTTCGCCGATGACTTTGGTGATGTTCAAAAGTTAGACATTGAAGCGAACCAGGCGCTCGCTCGCTCGTTTGGCGTCAGTTGCTTTTACAATATTTCCGAATTTCGCAATCGTCTCCTGTCTGATCCGGTTTGGTCGGCCAATGCGGAGAGTGACCTTCGCAAGCGACTGCAAGGCAAGTCGGGATCCTCGCTCCGACAAGCAATTCGCTCATTGTCAGAACCGCAAACGCCACGATGCGGCCTTCTGATTTACAATGAATTTCTGAGACGATTTGGCTTCGGCACCATCGACAATCTGCGCGACGAACTGATCGCAGTTGCAAAGCTCGTGTTGGCCGACTACGAGGCCCTTCCCATGATGTTTGGAAAGTCCTCGATTCGAGCGAGTGTATTGGGGCACATTTGCTATTCGGTATCGGGACAGCTGGCTGATTTTTCGGCCATGCACGGCGCGTCAACATTCCTAGTAGAACAGTACATCCCGATTGCTGTTACGCGATATCGGGATCTGACCGACTTGTCGTCCGGTCTTCCCGGCGACTGGAAGGAGGTGCTGGAAAGGTACGTTTTCGATCAAGCTTTACTGGATGACCCCAGGCTTGACCTGTTCGGCGGCGCTGTTGAAGGCACGCTGGCGCGGACGATCGAGCCGCTATTGAACCGTGATGTTGTTGATCAGCTGCCGGCTTCTCGCGAGGCATTCCTTGAGAGCTGCGGTGTCAACCCCGAGAATCCTACGGTCTGTGTATTTGCGCATGTGTTTCAGGACGCCCCGCTGACGCGGCCCAGGCAACTCTCAGACGATTACTGGCAAGCTGTTGTCGACGTCGTCGATCTTGCGCGGCCACTGACACATCTCAACCTGGTTATCAAGCCGCATCCGCTGAACGACAGCCATGATTGGAAAGGTTCGTGGGATACGCTGCGTAACTACTGTGCCGACATCAGGAATATCGGATTCGCAGATGGCGCCCTCAGCGCTGGTGAGGTCATGAAGCATTGCGATGCCGGTCTCACGGTTCGTGGAACGGTTCTCTACGAAATGGCCGCGGCTGGACATCGAATGATCGCGACGGGCGAAGACAAGTTTTCGGGCCTTGGTATCATCGAGGAGGCGTCCAGCATGGAAGCTCTGAGAAGTATTCTGTTAGATGTGTCGCGAAAGGCTTGGTCGATGCCGCAGGATCAGCGTCGGCGCGCCGTGGCTTATTCCTACTGCATGCTCCAGGGATTTCGCAGTAAATCGATTTTAGTTCCCGATAAGCGCTGGGCTCCTGAAGAATATTTTCGCAGTGCGACGCTGGCGTTGTCGAATTTCAGATTGGAAGAAGATCCCCTCTTCATAAATCTCAAATCGTTTCTCCAAGATGATCTGCCAATGCTGGTTTCGAAAGAGGCATTTCCCGTGGTTAGTTCGAAGCGGTAGGATTAATCTTTTCCGGTCTCTGTTCAACCGACGTTAGCGGCGCCATGGCGGGACCGTCACGCGATCGCTGACCACTTTAGCGCTTCACCATAGGCGATGTCGCGCGCGGCGGTGCGGCCGATGACATCGGGTAGATGCTTTGGTGGCAGGCCAAAGCCGGGCCGGATGACGCGGATATTCTCGCTCGTCAGAAGCTCCCCCGCCTTGATCGGCTTGACTGCGTAGATCGAACGGCGAAACCGCGTGTTGGCCTTCTCGCTCTGGGCGAGGCCATAGCCGACAGATCCGAGCGCCGACCATGCCGACTTGCAATCGTCGACCAGTCGCTTGAACTCGTGCGGTTCGAGCGAAAACGCGGCGTCCGGACCACCGTCGGCGCGCGAGATCGTAAAATGCTTCTCGATTATGGAGCCGCCCAGCGCGATCGAAGCGACGCAGGCGGCAGAGCCCGGCGCATGATCGGAAAGACCAGACACGGCGCTGAAGGTCTGGCCGAGATGCGCCACCGTGCGCACATTCGCTTCCTCGATCGGAGCCGGGTAGGCACTGGTACAGTGCAGCAGCGCGATGCCGCCGGCGCCGTTGCCGCGCGCTGTTTCGACCGCCTCCTGAATCTCGCCGAGACTGGCCATCCCGGTCGAGATGATCATCGGTTTGCCCTGCCTGGCGACATATCTGATCAGCGGCAGGTCGATCACCTCGAATGATGCGATCTTGTAGGCGGGCGCATCGAGCCCTGCGAGCAGGTCGACGGCGGTCTCGTCAAAGGGACTGGAGAAGATCGTGATCCCAAGCTCACGCGCCTTCGCGAACATTTGCCCATGCCATTCATATGGCGTGTAAGCCTGCTGGTAGAGCTGGTGGAGCCTGAAGCCGTCCCACAGGCCGCCCTTGATCAAAAACTCCTCGCCATCGTGAGGAATGGTCATGGTGTCGGCCGTATAGGTCTGGATCTTGATCGCGTCAGCGCCGGTGGCGGCGGCGGCTTCGATCAGCTCCAGCGCCTTCAAAAGCTTGCCGTTATGGTTCGCCGACAATTCGGCGATGATGTAAGGAGGATAATCGGGGCCGATCTTGCGCCCCGCAATGATGAGGTCCGGGCTCTGCATCACAATTTACGCTCCTGGTGCGAACTGGAAGTCTCGGTTCGCAGCAACGCTGCCGCTTGGCGGAAACGACCGCCTCGGCAGCCGGTTTACGAGGTTTGCGCGGCGCAGATCAAAGCTGCATCGGGGCTGCCGCGGGTTTTGACGATTTTCATAAGTATTACAAGCCGGCATGCATGAGAGCATCCAGAAGGGCGGCGGAAACAGCGCCCAACGAGCCAGCCCGATCGCGCCGAAACGCCCTCAACTCTGCGGGTGCAACGATCTCAAGTTCAGAATATTCACGATTCTTAAGCGCCGCGAAGCGCTGCTGGATTTGCGCAGCCGGGGAGGCAGTCGCGAGCATGATTCCGACGTCGGTGACGTGGCTTTGCGGATCCTCGACGAGCGCGACGGCTCTGGAATGCTCCGACAGCTCGGACGCTCCGATGCCGGTTTCTTGCTCGAGTTCGATCAGAATGCATCGTTCGAGGCTCACCTGTCCGGCCGGCCCGACTGCCGCGTCGTCAACGCCGCCGGACGGCACCAGCTCCCAGCACCCGGCGTCCATCTCGGAGCGAGCGCTGCGCCGGCCGAATAAGACGCCATCCGGACAAGATAGGATACCTGTGACGGCGAGCGGCTTGATCCTCAGCGCGGCATGAAGGCTCGGCTCGCGCCGTTGTGCGAGGAAGTAGCGGTATTCCGAAATCCAGCCGACGATCGTTTTGGCGTCACAATAATCGACGCTGAACAATCGCCCGTTGTGGAGATCGCGGGAGCGTAGCTCCTTCTCGCGCTGCCAGATTTCATCTACGCGTGCCTCGATGTTCGGGCCGATGGTTGGCGGTGCCGCTCCCAGCGTTACTCTCGGCTCCGACTGAAGCAGATGAACATTCAGCATGCCGGTATCCTTCCAAGGAGGTCGGTGAGACGTTCGATGAACGCGACCTGACCGGGCCATCCGGCGCGATTGTTCGGTGGCGCCAATGCCCACGTTTTGAGCCCCGCGGCAACTGCCGACATCGCGCCGATGCGGGAATCCTCGACGGCATGCGACAGGGCGGCCGAGCAATTCAGCCGCCTCAATGCCCTGATGTAGGGTTCGGCCGCGGGCTTGCCTGCGTTCACCTCATCGCCGCCGACGACATCGTCAATCTCGTCGGCAAGCCCTCCGAATGCGAGCCATCTTTGCGCGGACAATTTAGGTGACGACGTCACTACGGCGATCTTCAACCCGCATGCGCGGGCGTGCGCCAGCAATTCATGTGCGCCGGCAGCGGGACGCACGCTCTGCTGCGCCTGCGACACCATGGCCGAGTATTTTTGCAGGAGATCGGCCGGTGTTCCGGGCAGCTTGTGAGCCATCCTCAGCCGTTCGATAATCTCGCCAAGCGGCGGTCCGTTGAGCCGCTGAAACTCGACCTCGTCGCCGCTCGCGCCGAAGGAGGCGAGAAAGGAATAATAGACGTTTTTCAGCGCCGTCAGGCTGTCAGCGAGCGTGCCGTCAAGATCCAGAAAGAGGCCGCCGTGGAGCGGGCTTGCGTCAGTTTCCGGCATCAAGGTTTCCGACAGACAAACATCCGGCCTTGCCCAAATGCGCCGAATGCGTTCGATGTCTCCGCCGATACCGCTATGTTGAGCAGGGTTGCTGCATGGACCAGCGGATGGTCGTAATCTACGGTGCCCCCATTGATGGCCGGGACCAGCACATAGAGCATCAGGTCGTGAAGCGAAATGAAATCCTCGATCTCGACCTCAAGGCCGAGCGTTTTGAGGTGCGGCAGGATGCGTGTTTCGTCGAAGAACAAGTTGAATGCGGCGGGCGTGCGCGCGGGCAGGTCCAGCAGGGTGCGGCAATGATTTTGCCGATCATAGGTCGCCATCGAATTCTCGATCATGATCAGATGACCACCCTCCCGCACCCTTGCGGCAAGGTCGGTGATGGCACGCATCTGCAGGTCGACCGATTCGATGTTAATCAGGCAGCGATCGGTAAAAACGACATCGTATTGCGCCCGCAATCCCGAGGCCGCCGAAAGTTCGAGCGCATTGCCGATTCGGAAGCTGGACCTGTCCTGGAAGCCGTTGGCAACGGCGGCTTCACGCGCGGCGTCGATCATTTCCGCGGTATAGTCGATGCCGTCGAGTTGCATGCGCGGGAATTTTGCGGCAAGGCCGAAGCAGTTCAAGCCATTGCCGCAACCGACTTCGAGAACGTGTGCCGGCGCATCGCCGAGTCCGATCGCAGACATCCGGCGCGCCAATGCGTCGATCTCGAGCATCTTCGCGGTTCCGGTTCTGGTGGTGGCGCCGAGCGCAGTGCCGAATTTCGATGCCCAGTCCCGCCAATGAGCCCTGACCTGCTCGCGATCCATCATAGCCCTTCCATCTGCCTCTTCCTCGGCTCGCCTGACATTGCCGGGGGTTTATTCTCCTGCGTGCCCGGAGCCAATGAAAGGAACGTTAGTCTTCCGCAGGTTCGTGACGAGAGCATATACAATGATCCGCCGCTCGTTTTAGTTGTAGTAATGACGTGAAACTTCAAGGGGAACCAGCACATATGACCCAGATGACAGCACAGGAGGAGTTCTGGGCCGGGGAGTTTGGTGACAACTACATCGAGCGGAATCAAAGTCAGGACGTGCTGGCCGCCAAGACCGCGATGTTTGCCCGGATTGTCCGGCGATGCAGCAACGTCCGGTCGGTTCGAGAGCTTGGCGCCAACATCGGCCTTAATATCCTGGCCCTCAAGACCCTGCTTCCATGCGCAGCGTTCCAGGCCATCGAAATAAACAGCCTGGCCTTCGAAAGGCTGGCGACGATACCCAGAATAGCTGCTTCCAATACGACGTTGTTCGAACCAGTCGGGTGGTCGAGCGTCGATCTGGCGTTTACCGCAGGCGTTCTGATCCACCTCAATCCTGACATGCTGCCGGTGGCCTATGAAAGGCTCCATGAGGCCAGCAATCGTTATGTCCTCGTGGCGGAGTACTACAATCCCTCCGTGGTTGAGATCAGCTACCGCGGTCACAGCGGGCGTTTGTGGAAGCGGGATTTCGCTGGCGAGATGATGGACAAATACCCTGATTTAAAGCTTGTCGATTACGGGTTTATCTATCATCGGGACCCGGCATTCCCTGCTGACGACCTGACGTGGTTCCTGATGGAAAAGCGGGCCTGATTAATCAGCCAAAATGGCATCAGCGGGTCGTTGCGATCTGCACTCCGCACAACGCCAAGGTATTGGCTCGTGGTGGTACAGAGGGACTATGCTGTCGAATATGCTGAGTACTCTAAGGAGTCGGTATAAAACGGAACGACAGCTAGCGGTTTTCTACGATGCCAAATGAAGTCGTCATCATCACTCAGGCGCGCATGACGAGCACCCGCCTTCCGGGCAAGATCTTGATGCGCGCCGGGGAACGCACACTTCTTGAAACGCATCTCGATCGTATCGCCGATGTAGGTGTGCCCGTGATTGTCGCGACGACAACGAATCTCTCCGATGGTCCCGTCGTCGAACTCTGCGCCGCACTCGACGTTCCGGTATTTCGTGGCAGTGAGAATGACGTACTGGAACGTTACCGAGGAGCGGCGCGGGCACACGAGGCGCGCCACGTGATCCGCGTGACGTCGGATTGCCCGCTCATCTGTCCAGACGTGATTCGCGCCGGCCTCGACATCTATTCGGGCTTGAAGAGCGAGTCCGTTTATCTCTCGAACGCCGAAAAGCGGACCTTCCCTCGCGGCATGGATTTCGAAATTTTTTCCCGGCGCTCACTCGACTTCGCCGCGGAGAATGCCAAGCTTCCGTCCGAGCGCGAGCATGTGACAGGTTATATTCGCACGTCGATGCCGGATATCCGTCACGAGTACTGCTCGGATGAAGAAGATCTCAGCGACTGGCGCATCACCGTCGACACCGACGACGACTTCAAACTCGCCAAACTTTTGATTGAAGATCATCATGCGGCCGAGATGGACTACCCGGGCTTAAAGGCTTTGCTGAAAGCGCATCCGGAGCTCATGAAAATCAACTCTCACATTCAACAGAAACTGATCTAAGGAATTGGAAAGATCCAGCGGATATCACAAGAGTATGCGCGCACCTTGCGTCCCAGGATCAAAAAATTGCCGCCGAGACCGGCTGTCCCTGTCGGAAACCTAATCCGGCTGGCAACTGAGGTCGAATCGCGCAATGCTTCGGTCTTATGAGAGAAGCTTGCAGCTTGGTCTGGTTGGCGCTGGTCGGATTGTTCCGGTCGACGGGCCTCGCTGGAAGCCGAGATAACGTGCCATTCTGGGCGGACTGCATCACCGCTATGCCCGTGTTAAGTTTTCGGTACACACAGGAGGTCGTCGAAGTCCGGTCTCTACCGTAAATCCAATCCTGCGGTCTCAGCATCTTGCGGATCATCTCCGCGACGAGGTTATGAGCAGGATTATTGTCGAAGAACGCCGGAAAGGCCCTTTCATTTTCAATTCGGAAAGGGCCTGATTCTAGACTTATGTTTGAATGGAACGAAAACCTCCAGTTCGCGACTTTTCCTACTGGCGCTGCACGGTCTGTAGGCCTACCTGATTGACGGTATCCTGCGCATCGTCGTGGATGGCAAGGATCAGCCGGTTCTCGTCGCTGGTCGCCAGCTCCGTGCCGACTGCGAGGGTGGATTCACATTCGAAGTGCAACGCTTGGGCAAAGTCTCGGCCAGGACCCTGAAGTCGAGGCGTTTACGCGGGGTGTTGTTGTGAAGCGGCAATGCATTGGCGAAGGCGGTGGGTTGAGAGGTTGTGAGATCGGTCTTGCGTGGGATGAAGCGGCGTATGCGGCTGATGGCGTTCTCGATGCCGCCTTTCTTCCAGGGCGCATGCGGATCGCAGAAGAAGGTCGCGACCGCGAGATCGTGCCGCGCCAGGTGACAGGCGAACTCGGTGCCGTAGCACATTGGGAAGATAGCTCGGCCGTTTGCTGCGAGACGGATGCCGCTTTTCTTTTGAATGGGAGCGTGCTGTCCCTTGCCGTCAAGGCCATGCCCTTCGGGCGAAAGCGTCAGTCCGTGTAGTCGCTTCGCTTCCGGCCCCGCGCCGGATCCGGGCTTAAAGCATTGTCTCCGGATCTAGCGTCGACCCGACGATGCGTGTGCCGATCCACTCACGATGGGACCGCGAGGTGGGGCTCCGCCGGACGAGACGATAGGCCCCCGTGGTGGTGTCGCCGTTCCGCTCGACGAGACGGTGGGGCCTCGTGGCGGCGTTGCCGTATTGCCCGGCATATATGGATTTTGATAGCCGGGATCGCGGGGGCGGGGTGGGCGCCCAGCGCCCGGATCGTTGCGGTGGTCCTGATAGTGTCCAGCGCGGTGGTCTTGATAGTGCGGCGCACCTCGCGGCGTGAAGCTGTGGCCACAAAATGGAATGATGCACCTGATCCGCGTGCCTGAGCTGGCCGCGCCTCCGAAATTGTGATCCCCCTGCTGCGAGCGATGATCCTGATAGTGATCGCCGCGATGATCTTGATAGTGATTGCTGTGCGGGTGTTGATAGCTTCCGATTCTTGGTGGTCTGCCGTCGCTACCAGCTTCCGCCATACCTGCAAAGGACAGGCTCGCTGCGATGGGGATCACGATGATTGCTATGTTCCGACAGACACGTGCGATGCCCAGCATGATCTTCTACCGTTTGGGAGGCTCTCACGACCAGGATAGCTTGGGTGCCAGATATCTGTCGTCCGCCGCACGGGGGATAGAGACCGAGGCGCCATCGATTCCGTTTTTCTGCTGATGCGCATTTTCTACATGTTCGGAAGGTTGCTCTTGACAAATAGTATTTTCAGAAGAGTAGCGGGACCGCATTACGTTTCGGTGCGATTTGCCGCAGGCGAGGTCAAGTCGGTAATCAACTTTGCCAATTCCGATTGCCCGGAGGTTCTCGTTTTTTCAAATACACGGGCGAGGTGGGTCTTTACGGTTGAGTCGGCTATGCCGAGGGCGGCTGCGGCTGTCGCGCGATTGTTCCCCGATGCTATCTCGATCATCACGCGCGCTTCGGTCGGTGTCAGATCATAAAGCGCAGCCAGAGCTTCGAACGGAGGCGTGGCGTTTTTCGCCGACGGCGTAATGAATACGGCCGCAGCGGCGAGCGAGAGACCAGGGCGCAATTCTCCCGATTTCAGCGGCAAGACATGCGCGATAGAATGGAAAGGGGTTTGTGTATCCTGGCTTTTGAGCGGCACTCCAATTCCGCCATAGCCAAGCTCACTCTCATCCAAGGCGGCACGGGCTATAGCTTCCCGAATTGCTGTGGTTGCGTCCATCCCGCACGCTGCGAGCATGCTGCGTTGAGATAATATTGGGTCGCGGGCTCTGAACATTCTTCGAGCGGAGTGATTGGAATAAAGGATGCTGCTGTTCGCATCGACTAACACGACGGCTACCGAAAGCGCTTCGAGCGTTTCCTCAAATGCCGACGCCGCAAGCGAGCGCATATCCAGCAGGTCGCTGATGGAAGCAGCGCGTCGCATATGCGGGGTCAACAATGAAACAACAGCAAGATCATTTGACCCCACACGGTCGCGCGTTGGCGGCACAAATAGTTCGAACGTCCCGCTTCGCGTTGAGCTGCGCAAAAGGACGCCCGCGGCGACATCGCGATAGCCAGCAGGCTCAGCCCACTCGGTAAAGAACGGGAGCTGACGAATTTTATCTTCCTCCACTCCCAAGCGCTTTACCAGCATTGCCGTATTGGCGACATCGCCGACCTGAAAAGTCGGATATATCTCCCAGAAGGGATCCAGTTTGGCGTATTTCGAATGCAGGAGTTCCATCCAGTAAGGATCGCCGCCCCAACGGGCTGTGAAGTTCTTTTTCTGATTTTCTAGATCGTACAGGCTTACTGATCCGAGCGTCGCTCCGATCAGGCCGCAGCACGCTTCAAGGGCGTCTGGCCACAATGCGGGTTCTACCGCGCTATCGTAGATTTTACCAATGGCTGAAGAAAGTTGAGATGGAGATATATCTGCATGCATCGGTCTGTCTCTCTGGAAGGTTGGCCCGGCCCCGCTCGACGGGTCCTTCCGTTACGCTCGTAGCGGCCCAAGACTATCAGAGTGCTTGTATCGTGCAGGTGCCGATAGAAAGGAGCTGGACATGAAACCTCGTATTTCCGTTGTCACGCTCGGCGTTGCCGATATCGAGAAGTCACTTGCCTTTTATCGTGACGGCCTCGGCCTTCCGACTGAAGGGATCATCGGTCGCGAGTTCGAGCATGGCGCGGTGGCCTTCTTCGATTTGTCGGGCGGTCTGAAGCTCGCGATCTGGGCGCAGGATGATATTTCCCACGATACGGGCTTACCTAAGCATCCCATCTCTTCCACGGCCTTCACGATCGGACATAATGTCCTGTACCAGAAGGAAGTCGACGAGACGATGGATGCAGCGCAACGTGCAGGGGCAGAGATCATCAAGGCTCCACAAGACACGTTCTACGGCGGTTACGCCGGATATTTTCGTGATATCAACGGGCATCTGTGGGAAATTGTCTGGAATCCTCAAATGCTACCCGCAGATTCCTAATGATCTTTTGCAGTACCGTCGATAATGCATCCGAGACCGCAAGCACAAAAAAACTGAGGCGGCTACCCCCACGCGGCGTAATGCGACCGAACGACCGTTCAGGCGGCAGCGTTGCCAAACTGTCGATTGCCAATTTTCGGGAACATATGAGCGCAATTATGCATTTTCCTGCCTCACAAAACCGTTGTCATCTCTCACCATCAGCTATTGCGTCCGCTGGCTGAACTTCGGTCGCCAAGCGCGCGCATCGAGCGACCAGCGACCCGATCCGGACAGCAACATGAAGATTGCGCCCATCAGCATCGCCCAATCGGTGCGCGTCTCGTGAGTGAAGCTCAAGAAACCATAGCGATTGAGGTCGCGGAGGCTGAATATCCACCAGTTGCGGCCTAACAGGATTGGGATTTTCGTGGAGATGATCGCCACGATCATGACGATGATGATCGGCACGGCCGCTGCGCGCGAAGCATAGCCGATCATGAACATGATCCCCGCTAGCATTTCAATCACGCCAACGAATGGCCCAAAGAATTCTGGCCAGGGAATACCGATCTTAACGAAACGGCCGGCACCGAGAATGTCGGCATGCGTCAGTTTCTGCAGGCCTTCGGGGATGAATACACCAGCGAGCGCCAAGCGGATAAAAATGGCCCAGGTCGATTCGCCGGGAGAGAACCACCAGGACTGTTTCATGAAAGCATGTGCTCCTGAGAACATTGACCGGTGCGGGCGTGTGGTCGGCTACCATGAACCCGGATTTCCCGCACCGCTCCTAAAGGACGTACACGATCCATCGCTCTTAGTTATACCTCCGGCTCTCGTACGTCTTCCCTCCTGATCGGTGTCCGTGAAACCGCACCTCTCATGAACTGTCAATATTGAACCAGCTATAGAGTTCGTGGACTTTGAGAACCAAGATATCCTCATCATGCCAGACGTGAAATGGCTTGACGACTACTTGGGTGCCTCATGCCCCCGCTGCAACTCAGTCCCCGCGACCCCGACGCGGGCCTGATCACAGCGGGGGCCCCGTGCGGCTCCACAGTCAGCGACTTCTCAGAAATCGGCTTTGCTGCGGCGTTTGCTTCCGACCGACGGGGCCGCAAAGTGCCGTCGGACACTCGGCAAGGTGCACATCTCGACAGAGGAAATCGAGGCGGGAGGCCCGGTAATTTCATAAGCGCAAAATAAAGAAGCCATATCACTGACGCGGAATGGCGATGACCAGATGCCAATCGCGCCATGCACGCAGTCAAGCCGTATGCGGCAGCCTCATTGAAATTGGTGGGTGCAGGGCCAAAGAGAGCCTCGCGCCGTATGGCTGCCAGTGCGCCACAATAGATGAGATGGCTGCAGAGGGTCGCAAGTCCAAACAGACTCTTTCGTCCGATCAAGAAAAGATTTGGGGGGGGCAGCCCGGCGGCGACGAAGACGGCTGTCTGCGCTCAGGAGAAAGCTGCGCGGCGGCAGCGGGCTGGCGACCGACACTCTCTGAGCCAGGAAAGAGTGTGCGCTGATCTTTATGGAATTCCTATACCGCGGAGCCGCGTTCCCTCTCGAATTCCTATGCGCTGTGGTGCCACGTACAGAGTGAGGGCTGTCAGCGCGCCGTGACGACCCAAAGCAGTTCACTCGGCAGGAGCGGGCAAATGCTGGACTTCTTCATGCTGGTCATCGGCCTCGGGTTCTTTGCGCTGGCGGTTGCCTACACCTACGCCTGCGACCAGCTCTAAGAGGGCTTCCATGATCTTCGATTACTCGCTTGCTGCCCTCGTTTCTGGGGGCTTGCTCGTCTACCTCACCTACGCGTTGCTCAAGCCCGAGCGGTTCTGAGGGACATGTCATGACTGCCAACGGCTGGATTCAGATCCTGATTTTTTGCGCGATCATTGTCGCGCTGGTTGCTCCGCTCGGCGCTTATATGACCCGCGTCTTCAACGGCGAGCGCACTTTCCTGTCGCCAGTCTTACGCCCAATTGAGATCGGCCTCTACCGCATCGCCGGCATCGATGAGAGCCGCGAGCAGCATTGGATCATGTACACGATCGCGATGCTGTTCTTTCATGTCGCGGGCTTCCTGTTCCTCTACGCGCTCATGCGCTTTCAGGAATTCCTGCCGCTTAATCCGCAGGGCATGACGGCTGTCGCTCCAGATCTCGCCTTCAACACATCGGTCAGCTTCATCGCCAACACCAACTGGCAGAACTATGGCGGCGAGAGCACGATGTCCTACCTCGTGCAGATGCTCGGGCTGACGCATCAGAATTTCCTGTCCGCCGCCACGGGCATGGCGATCGCGGTG
This sequence comes from Nitrobacter vulgaris, assembly GCF_031453995.1. Classification (NCBI taxonomy): domain Bacteria; kingdom Pseudomonadati; phylum Pseudomonadota; class Alphaproteobacteria; order Hyphomicrobiales; family Nitrobacteraceae; genus Nitrobacter; species Nitrobacter vulgaris. The sequence goes on from NZ_JAVDPZ010000018.1 coordinate 38,177, forward strand.
GCCCTGATCCGTGGCTTTACACGCGCATCGTCGCGGACCGTTGGCAATTTCTGGGTCGATCTCACCCGCTCGACGCTCTACATCCTGCTGCCGATCTGCGTGGCCGGTGCGATCGTCCTTGTAGCGCTTGGCGTGCCGCAGAATCTCAACCCATATGTGGAAGCGACCACGCTCGAAGGCGCCAAGCAGACGATGGCGCAAGGGCCGGTCGCCTCGCAGATGATGATCAAGCATCTTGGCACCAATGGCGGCGGCTTCTTCAACGCCAACGCCGCGCACCCTTACGAGAGCCCGAACGCCATCACCAACCTGATCCACATGGTGGCGATCTTCGCCATCGGCGCGGGACTGACCGGCGTGTTCGGCCGCTTGGTCGGCAACCGCCGTCAAGGGTGGTCGATCTTTGCTGTGATGGGCATCCTGTTCGTGGCCGGCGTTGTCGTCTGCTACTGGGCGGAGGCGTCCGGAACGACGGGCCTGAACGCACTTGGCCTCACTGGCGGCAACATGGAAGGCAAGGAAGTTCGCTTCGGTATCCCCCTGTCGGCGATGTTCGCCGTGGTCACGACCGCGGCCTCCTGCGGCGCCGTCAACGCCATGCACGACTCCTTCACCGCGCTCGGCGGCATGATCCCGCTGATCAACATGCAGCTTGGCGAGATCATCATCGGCGGCGTCGGCGCGGGCCTCTACGGCATGCTGCTGTTCGTCATCATCGCAATCTTTGTCGCGGGCCTGATGGTCGGGCGGACGCCCGAGTATATCGGCAAGAAGATCGAGGCGAAGGAGGTCAAGATGGCCATGCTCGCCATCCTGATCCTGCCGCTCATGTATCTCGGCTGGACAGCTATTGCCGTCGTCTATCCCACGGCCGTCGCCTCGATCGCGAATCCCGGGCCGCACGGCTTCAGCGAGGTGCTCTACGCCTTCGTGTCGCAGACTGCCAACAACGGCTCCGCCTTCGGCGGGCTTACCGGGAATATCCTTTTCTACAATATCACCGGTGGCATCGCGATGCTGGTCGGACGCTTCATCATGATTATCCCGGCCATGGCCATAGCCGGCTCGCTCGCCGCCAAGAAGTCCATACCCGAGTCCGCCGGAACGTTTCCGACGACCAGCGGCCTCTTCATTGGCCTCGTCGTGGGCGTCATCGTCATCATCGGCGGATTGACGTTCTTCCCGGCACTCGCGCTCGGGCCGCTCGTCGATCACATCTCGATGATCCAGGGGCAGACATTTTGACAGTCCGTCATGATCAATGGAGCCAACGAGACCAGAGCGACGGAATAGGGCACGGGTGGATGCGTCCGCCAGTGTGACCGGAATCATTATCGGTCTGCTCGGCGTGCTGCTGATGATCCTGGGACTCGTGATCTCCGTTCACGCCGTCATTCAATGGATTGCGCCGGCCTGAAGTCTTCTCTTGCCGGCCTGCCACGAACCACACGCTGGAGTTTTTCATATGAGCCGGTCGAAACCCATGAGCATGATGGACGCCCGCATCCTTGTTCCTGCGTTGGGCGAATCCTTCAAGAAGCTCAATCCCAGGAGTCTCGCTAGAAATCCGGTGATGTTCGTCGTTGCCGTCGTTTCGGCGCTCACAACGATCTTTTTCGCAAAGGACATCGTGGCGGGCGCGGAGAACGTCAGTTTCACGTTCCAGATCGTTTTGTGGCTGTGGTTCACGGTCCTCTTCGCCAACTTCGCAGAGGCCGTAGCCGAGGGCCGCGGCAAGGCACAGGCGGACTCGCTGCGGCGCACCCGCACGGAAACCCAGGCCAAGCTCCTTACGGGAACCAACGACAATAGCTACAAACAGGTTCCTGGCACGAGCCTCAAGATTGGCGATGTCGTATTCGTGGAAGCCGGCGACACCATCCCCTCCGATGGCGAGGTGATCGAGGGTGTGGCTTCGGTCAACGAGGCGGCGATCACCGGCGAATCTGCACCCGTCATCCGTGAGTCCGGCGGCGATCGTTCGGCCGTCACCGGCGGCACGCAGGTGCTGTCCGACCGGATCCGCGTGCGCATCACCGCCGCGCCCGGCTCGACCTTCATCGACCGCATGATCCGGCTCGTGGAAGGCGCCGAGCGGCAGAAGACGCCGAACGAGATCGCGCTGAACATCCTCTTGGCCGGGCTCACCATCATCTTCGTGTTCGCGACCGTGACGATCCCGAGCTACGCCGCCTATGCTGGTGGTGCAATCTCGGTCGTGGTGTTGATCGCACTCTTCGTGACCTTGATCCCGACGACGATCGGTGCGCTGCTGTCGGCCATTGGCATCGCCGGCATGGATCGCCTTGTGCGTTTCAACGTGCTCGCCATGTCCGGCCGCGCGGTCGAGGCGGCCGGCGACGTCGACACGCTCCTGCTCGACAAGACCGGCACGATTACGCTCGGCAACCGGCAGGCTGCCGAGTTCAAGCCCCTTCGAGGAGTTAGCGAACAGGAACTCGCGGACGCCGCGCAGCTTGCCTCGCTTGCGGACGAGACTCCCGAAGGCCGTTCGATCGTCGTGCTGGCCAAGGAAAAGCACGGCATCCGCGAGCGCAATCTTGCGGAGCTGCACGGCAAGTTCATTCCCTTTACCGCCCAGACCCGCATGAGCGGAATGGAGGTTGACGGCTCATGGGTCCGCAAGGGGGCTGTGGATGCGATCCTCAACTATCTCAACGGCTCGTCGTCCCGGGCCACAGGGAGCACCGTGCGGGTCCTGCAGCCAGCCGTGAGCGCGGACGTCGTTCGCGAGGTCAACGCGATTGCCGAAGCCGTCTCAAAATCCGGCGGCACTCCGCTTGCCGTAGCAAAGGACGGCAGGCTTCTCGGCGTCATCTATCTCAAGGACATCGTCAAAGGCGGCATCCGCGAGCGTTTCGCCGAGCTGCGGCGCATGGGTATCCGCACGGTCATGATCACCGGCGACAACCCGACCACGGCGGCCGCGATCGCGGCCGAGGCGGGTGTCGATGACTTCCTCGCTCAGGCAACCCCCGAAGACAAGCTGCGCCTGATCCGCGACGAGCAGGCCATAGGCAAGCTTGTCGCGATGTGCGGCGACGGCACCAATGACGCGCCGGCGCTTGCCCAGGCTGATGTCGGCGTTGCCATGAACACCGGCACCCAGGCGGCCCGCGAAGCCGGCAACATGGTCGACCTCGATTCCAATCCGACCAAGCTCATCGAGATCGTCGAGATCGGCAAGCAGCTCCTGATGACGCGCGGCGCGCTCACCACCTTCTCCATCGCCAACGACGTGGCGAAGTACTTCGCCATCATCCCGGCGATGTTCGTCGCGTTCTATCCACAATTGAACGCACTCAACATCATGAATCTCGCGAGCCCGCAAAGCGCGATCTTATCGGCAATCATCTTCAATGCGCTGATCATCATCGGGTTGATTCCGCTCGCCCTGAGAGGCGTGGCCTACCGGGCAATTGGCGCCGCCCCGCTGCTTCGCCGTAATCTGCTGATCTACGGCCTGGGCGGCGTCATCATCCCCTTTATCGGTATCAAGGCCATCGATCTCGTGGTCACGGCCCTGCACCTCGCCTGAGGAGAGACATCATGCTGAGAGAAATCCGTCCCGCCATCACGTTCCTCATCACACTTACCGTGATCACAGGCCTCATCTATCCTCTCGCCATAACGGGGATCGCCGGCGCGATCTTTCCTCATCAGGCGCAAGGAAGCCTAATCGAGCGCAACGGAACGGTCATTGGTTCTGAGTTGATTGGGCAGCAATTCACGAGCGAACGCTATTTCCACGGGCGGCCGTCGGCGACTCTCGGTCCTGATCCCGCTGATTCCTCCAAGACCGTTCCGGCACCCTACAATGCGGCCAATTCGATGGGCTCAAACCTAGGCCCGACCAACAAGGCGGTCCTCAAGCGCGTACAGGCCGACGTCGAAAAGCTCAGGCAGGAGAACCCCGGTATGCCGGTGCCGATCGATCTGGTGACGACCACGGGCAGCGGTCTCGATCCGGACATCTCTCCGGAGGCAGCGCTCTTCCAGGTTCCCCGCGTAGCGAAGACGCGAAACATCCCGGAGGCTCAGCTCCGCGAGTTGGTCAACCAGCAAATCCGAGGTCGGGTTCTGGGGGTTTTCGGGGAGCCGCGCGTGAACGTTCTCGCCCTCAATCTTGCCCTGGATGAGGCCGAGGCGCGATAAGAGTTGACTGGCCGCGTGGGCCATCCGGGAGAACCTGATGGCAGAACAGAACCTCGATAACGATCAACGTCCGTGGCCGGAGGCCCTCCTGGAGGCTGCCCGGCGTGAGGATAGACGTATCGGCAAGCTGAAGATTTTCGTCGGCGCCGCTCCCGGCGTCGGCAAGACCTACGAAATGCTCCAGCAAGGGCGCGCCCGGAAGAACGACGGCTGCGACGTTGTCGTGGGTGTGGTGGAGACGCATGGCCGCAAGGAGACGGCCGCCCTGTTGGAAGGCCTCGAGGTCATTCCGCGCCGGCAGATCGACTATCGCGGGCAGCATCTCGACGAGATGGATATCGACGCGGTCATTGCGCGGTTGCCGCAGATCGTGCTCGTGGATGAGCTCGCACACACCAACGCTGCGGGCAGCCGCCATCCGAAGCGTTATCTCGACGTGCAGGAGCTCTTAAGCCACGGCATCGACGTCTACAGCACGGTCAACATCCAGCACATCGAAAGCTTGAATGACGTGGTCGCGCAGATCACCCATGTGCGTGTCCGCGAGACCATTCCAGATGTCGTTTTCGACCAGGCGGATGCCATCGAGCTGGTCGATCTCACGCCTGACGACCTGATTGACCGCCTGAAGGACGGCAAGGTCTATGTTCCGAAGCAGGCCGAGCGTGCCCTGAAACACTTCTTCTCGCCGGCGAATCTGACGGCACTCCGGGAAATTGCGCTGCGCCGCACCGCGGAGCGCGTTGACGAGCAGCTTCTCACCGAGATGAGGTCGCGTGCCATCCAGGGGCCATGGCCGGCCGGCGAGCGCGTGCTTGTCTGCGTCAGCGAGGATCCCCGCGCCACCGTACTCGTGCGTTACGCCAAACGCCTCGCCGACCGCCTGCATGCATCATTCATCGCGCTGTCGGTCGAAGGCAGACGGAGCCTTCAGCTCACCGAGGAGGAGCGAGATCGTATCGCCGATACGCTGCGCCTCGCGCAGACGTTGGGTGGCGATGCCAACACCATCCCAGGTGGCGACCGGCGGATCACCGACGACATCATCAAATACGCGCAGTCCACCAACGCCGCCCATATCATCGTCGGTAAGTCGACCCGCTCGCGCTGGTTCGAAATCCTGCATGGCTCGATAGTGCATGACCTGGTTCGTCGCTCTGGAAGCATCAGCGTCCATGTGATCGGTGGTGACGAGACCTCAGGAGAGATCGTTTCGAAGAAATCTGTGAAGACCACGCCGAAGCCAAAGTTTGCGGATCCGCTCCCCTTTGCGGCGTCGCTTGCGGCGGTCGCCGGGGCGCTCGCGGTCGGAAAGTTGATCCTGCCACTCGTTGGCATCGAGACCGTCGATCTCGTCTTCCTGACGGCGATTGTCGCCGTTGCCGTGCGCTTCGGCCTCTGGCCATCTCTCCTGGCCAGCGTCGCGGCATCCCTTAGCTACAATTTCTTCTTCATGGAGCCGTTATATACGTTCTCGATCTCCGATCCGACGAACATCGCCGCCTTCGTCTTCTTTGTCATCATGGCGGTGTTCGTCTCCAATGTCGCTGGTAGGGTCCGCACTCAGGCCATTGCGGCGGCAACACGCGCCCGCACCACGGAATCTTTGTACGCCTTCAGCCGCAAACTCGCGGGCGTCGGCACGCTAGATGACGTGCTCTGGGCCGCTGCCTACCAGACCGCGTTGATGCTTAACGTCCGGGTGGTCCTCCTCCTGCCAGAGGAGGGAAGCATTGTCGTGAAGGCAGGCTACCCACCGGAAGATACGCTGGACGAAGCTGATATCGGTGCGGCGAAATGGGCGTGGCAAAATGATCGTCCCGCGGGTCGCGGCTCAGACACGCTGCCCGGGGCTAAATGGCTATTCCTGCCCATGTGCACGGGTCGCGGTCCCATCGGCGTCGTGGGTATCGATAGCGATCGGTCGGGGCCGTTGTTCACGCCCGACCAGCGCCGTCTGCTGGACGCCTTGATCGACCAGAGCGCATTGGCCATCGAGCGCGTTCATCTGGTCGAGGATATGGATCGCGTCAAAAGATCGGTCGAGACCGATCGGCTGCGGTCGGCGCTGCTCACCTCGATCTCCCATGACCTCAAGACGCCGCTTGCGGCGATTCTGGGGTCGGCCGGAACGCTGCGCGATCTGTCGGGCAAGTTGAGCGAGATCGAAAAGGCGGATCTCCTCGCTACTATTATCGACGAGTCTGAGAGGCTCAATCGTTTCATCGCCAATCTTCTCGACATGACCAGGCTTGAGTCTGGAGCGGTCGTGCCGAACCTGGCTCCGCATGATGTGAGTGAGATCATCGGCAGCGCGCTGTGGCGCGCCAATAAGATACTTCTTCATCATCAGATCGATGTGCAACTGGCGCCTGAGCCTCCGATGGTTGGAATCGATGCGGTTCTGTTCGAGCAAGTCTTGTTCAATCTCCTCGACAACGCCGCAAAATATGCCCCGCCGGACACGACGATCCGCATTCAGAGTTGGCGCGACGGCGATGAAGTATGTGTCCAGGTCGCCGACGAAGGCAATGGCATCCCGCAGGCTGATCTTGAGCATATCTTTGACAAGTTCTACCGCGCGAAAAAGACAGATCAGGTCCGCGCTGGAACCGGCCTTGGGCTGGCCATCTCGCGTGGGTTCGTCGAGGCGATGAACGGCACGATCGTCGCGGCCAATCGGCCAGACCGGTCGGGTGCAGCCTTCACCATCCGCCTGCCGATTCCACTCCAATCCCAGCCGTTGGATACCGCAGCATGAACGCACCTGCATCCAAAGTTCTCATCATCGATGACGAACCGCCGATTCGTAAGCTGCTGCGCATGGGATTGACGACACAAGGCTACCAGATCATCGAGGCGCCGAACGGGAAGACGGCACTGGAATTGCTCAAGGAAGAACCCGATCTGATTATTCTCGATCTCGGACTCCCGGACATCCAGGGACACGAACTCTTGCGGATGATCCGCGCCCGCAGCGAATCCGTTCCGATCGTGGTCCTGTCAAGCCGCGGCGACGAAGCTGGGAAGGTCCAGGCGCTCGATCACGGTGCTGATGACTACGTGACAAAACCGTTTGGAATGGAAGAGTTGCTCGCACGCATGCGCGCGGCAATGCGCCACCAGCTTCAAGCGCAGGGCGAACGCCCAATCTTTAAGGTGGGTGACCTCTCCGTCGATCTCGTTCGGCGCATTGTTAGAATGGGCGAAAGAGAGGCAAAGCTCTCGCCCAAAGAATATGACCTGCTCCGTGTCCTCGTGCAGCATGCGGGTAAGGTGCTGACACACAAGTTTCTGCTCGGGGAGCTATGGGATTCGATGACAGACGCGCAATATTTACGCGTCTATGTCCGCCAGCTCAGACAGAAGATCGAGAAGGACCCTGAGCGCCCTCAATACATTCTGACTGAAACCGGGGTCGGCTATCGGCTTCGCTCACCAGACTGACAGCCACGATCATCGCTTGCGATAGAAAAACAATATGGAAAGCGCAATGCAACTTGCCGATTATCTCTCGGAGAAGAACACTCTCGTGGACGTCCAGGCGTCAACCAAAACTGATTTGTTGAGCAATCTTTGCGCTCGTGCGGCTGTGGCCGCCAGCTCTGATGCAAAGACGATCTCATGCGAGATATTAAAGCGCGAAGGGCTTGGGTCGACCGGCGTGGGCGGCGGAGTTGCCATTCCCCATGCACGGATTCCAGGTCTTAAGAGCGCTTTTGGTGTACTCGCGCGCCTTCAGAAGTCGATTGATTTCGAGGCTATCGATGGGGAGCCCGTGGATATCGTGTTTTTGCTTCTTCTGCCGACAGCGACATCCGGCGAAGATCTGAACGTGCTCGCTGCGGTTGCTCGCAGGTTGAGAAATGCGGAAGCGCTCCGGGCGCTTCGTCAGGCACGAAATGGTGCTGCCTTCCATGGCGCGATGGTCGCTTAGCCAGCGCCGAGAACCGCCGTGAATAGCACCTACTGGTGGTTGCTGGGGGAAGATACGCGAATGCCAACCTCATCAGAAGCGTGTGGAGACGCCGACGTAGCTTACAATGGCGGGCGTGTTGCGATTGAGACCGATGTTGACGCCGATATCGAACTGCAGCGTCGGGTGCGGTAGCCAGACCAAAGCCATATCATAGCTGTATTGTTGTACGGTCCCGGCAGGATCGAAATTCTGGCTGGTCCAGATTTCATTGTAGATCGTGAACTTGCCGATCTGCTTCGCGACGTTCACGAGCCCCGTCGCGCCAAGATGCCGGCCTTGGCCATCAGAGTCGGCAAGAACGTCGAGTTGCGGTCCCAGCGTCACCGTCCAGCCGTTCGGCACACTCATGTTGATGGGCACGGCCATGCCGCCCTCCACCTTGCCGTTGCCGTTGCCGATGCCAGTGGGTGCCGTGGGCAACTTCACGAACGGCAGAACGGCGAGTTGAAAGTCGCCTTCGGGGCCGGTGAGCCGCCGCTTGAACCGCACGGTTGCGTCGCCGATGCCCGACTGGGTGGACACATTGCCGACAGCATCGCCGGTCCGCACCCGCGTGAAGGGTACCCAGTTCAGCTGGATGTCAGAACTATCGGTCAGGCCATACTTCACGGTGGGATTGCTGAACAGCAGCTGATCGGTCCGGTTACCTCCGGCGGTGTTGTTCAGCCAGGTAAAGCCATCCGCTTCGATCTGCACCAGCCCCTTGGGGACCGTGCAGGCGAAGTTGGACTTGGTCGGCCGGTCGGTACAGATCGGCGCATCGGCCACAGACGCCGTTGGTACGGCATCCTGTGCGAAGGCGGGACCTGCAAGCAGTGCGGCAAACAGGATCAAGCAACGAATCATTGCTTTATTCCTTTCAGGCAAGTCCGAGCGCGGCGACAGCGATTGGCCTCATGATTTTCCGTACTCCGCGATTGACACGTCGAGGCCGAGTTTCATGTTTGCATTCAAGTACCACGAGGAGGCCCGTTAGCGGCAAAATGCCCCGTAGCTCTCGACATACTCCGGGGCTCTCAGTGGCTAGCGCAACGCGTATAGGAATTCGAGATGAGTCCGACGCCAATTGCATAAGCAACTCTTTATGCGGACTCTTGCCGCCAGATCGCTGACCAGCGCATCTGGCCGCAGGTGATCGAACTCACAGATCCAACATCACGTAACAGCATTGCCCGATTATGGTGGGCTCTCTCTCCGTCACCGGCGCGTTTTGCCCGGGGGGCGGTCAATTCTCCGATCGATGTTCCCGTTCAGCTAAAAGATCCGAAGATGGCTATTCATAGCGGTCCGGAGAAATCGGCCATCACGCAGAAAGGAAAGAGTCTGATTGATCGCGCTCTGGTGTCTCAATAAACCGGAGTGGGTTGCGTCAAGTACGATATGGTCGCTCATGCCTTTTAGTCTGGTGCTCTTGACCGAAACTCTGCCGTCATTTGGCTGCGGTACAATAAAGAAGGACGATATCGGATCGATCGTTTTGTTCCCCGCTATGATCCCAACAGAATAATCCGGCAACGGAAGCCGCTCGGAAGATTGTAGCCGGCTCGTCCCGAGTTGCTGACCGGCAGGTCCATAAAATGTACGATAAGGCGCAGTTTCCTTTAGAAAATCCGCGACCTCGCTGCCGCCATTCGGTGGGCCGAGCATGACGACGCGATGTAGCCGGATCGGTCGATATCTTGCCAGATAGAATTGCGCGAGTAGTCCACCCATGGAGTGGGTGACGAAGTGAAGCGCGTCCGTCTGCATAGCAAACGGATGAATAGCAGCGTGAACATTTTCGACGAGTACCTCCAGCGGATACTTTCGGCTTGGATAGGCGAGGTTCAGCGTCGCGAAGCCTTCCTTTCGCAGCGCTCGTTCCATTCGTCCGAATGAGCGCGGCGTTTTTGCCAGACCATGGAGGAGAACCACGCCTGATGAAGGTGTATCGATCACGCTACTTCGCGCCCGGCTATCCGTACCGTCTCCTTGCCGAGCGCTGTCGCCGCCACGTAGTCGGTCTTGCCAGAGCCAAGCAGTGGGACCGTGTCCACTACGCAGATGTCGGCGGGGACGGCCAATTCCGACATCCCTGACGCCTTGGTGTGGCGCTGCATCGCGACACGGTTGGCATCCTTCTGGGTCGTGAGCAGCACAATCCGCTCGCCCTTGCGCTGGTCGGGAATCGAAACCGCGACCGAAATTGCTTGCGGCCAGAGGGCGGTCGCCATCGCTTCGACGACTGACAGCGAAACCATTTCGCCGGCGATTTTGGCAAAGCGCTTGGCGCGACCCTTGATCGTGATAAAGCCGGCAGTGTCGATGCTGACGATGTCGCCGGTATCGTGCCATCCGCCCGGCAGGAGCTCCAGCACGCCCGGGTTCTCCGCACGCAGATAGCCGAGCATGACGTTCGGGCCGCGAACCGAAAGACGTCCGCCTTCCTCGATGCCAGGGACAGGATCGAGGCGCGCCTCCATCAGCGGCGACAACCGGCCGACCGTGCCCGGGCGATTTGCCATTGGCGTATTCATGGCGAGCACCGGCGCGGTTTCGGTGACGCCGTACCCTTCAAGGATACGCAAACCGTAGCGCTCCATGTAGATCTGGCGCGTCCGGTCCTTGACGGCCTCCGCGCCCGCGAGCACCAGCCGCAGCGAGCGGAAATCGTAAGCGTGAGCCGAACGTGCGTAGCCGGCGAGGAAGGTGTCGGTTCCGAACAGGATGCTGGCGCCGGTTTGGTAGATCAACTCGGGCACGATCCGGTAGTGCAGGGGCGACGGATACATGAAAATCGGGATGCCCATAAGCAGGGGCATCATCATGCCGCCGGTCAACCCGAAGGAATGGAACACCGGCAGGACGTTGAAGACTTTATCATTGGCGTTGGCATCGACCCGCGCCATTGCCTGTGATGCGTTGGCGAGGATATTGCGATGGGATAGCACCACGCCTTTAGGCGTCCCCTCCGAGCCGGACGTGAACAGTACGACCGCCGGGTCATCGGCCTTGCGCGCAACTCGGGGCGCGGACCCGGCCAACAGGCCGGCCAGCCTGTCGGCAAAGCCAATTCCGGCCCGGATGTCTTCGAGGTAGAGCACGCGGGCTTCGCCTGCGACCGCCGCCACGAGCTTGTCGAGCTTGGCTTTCTCAACGAACGCTTTCGACGTAAGGACAGTGCGAACCTGCGCGGCCTTCATCGCCGCTTGCACATTCGAGATGCCGGCCGAGAAGTTCAGCATCGCCGGCACGCGGCCGATAGTCTGAAGCGCCATGAATACGATCGCCACGCCGGCCGAGTTCGGCAACAGCACGCCGACATTCTCGCCGATGGATGTGCCTTGTTCGAGCTTGCGGCTCAATACTTGCGCGCCAAGGATCAACTTGCGGTAGGTCAAGGACGTGCCAAGCGCGTCTTCAATAATCGGCTTGCCGGTATCGCGATCGCGATGCGCGTGTGCCAGTCCATCGAACAGCGTTTGATCCAGCATCGCGTTCTTCACCATGGCGTCGATCATGACGTCCTGCAACGCGCTGCCGGCGGCATTGCGCCGCGCCTTGCCCTTCAAGAGGGGGGCAATCGCCAGCTTCACCGGTGGCAAGATGGAGATCGTGACTTTCGGGAAAAGACTGCGCTTGATCTCACCGTTCTTCAGGTAGCTCAGATATGAGCGCTGGGCGCCTTCGATCCGCACCGGAACCACGACGGCGTCCGCCTTGTCCGCGATCATTGCGGTACCGTCGTAAACCTTCATTAAAGAGCCAGAGACCGTGATGCGGCCTTCCGGGAAAATGACGACCGGCTCGCCGGACGCGACAAGCTTGATCAGGTCGCGTGCTGCAAGCGGCCTGGACGGGTCCATGGTGTAGTGTCTGATCTGTCGAAGGAACGGCTTGGCCCACCATGCCTTTGCGATTCCGGTGTCGACCGCGAAGCTGGCGTCAACCGGTAATGTCGCATGTACCAGCGGGCCGTCGACCAAGCTGACGTGGTTGGGGGTAATCAGCATGCGGGTGCCAGGTTCGGGGAGGTTTTCCAATCCCCGTATTTCGACCCGAAAGAGCGCCCGAAACAACAGCGCACCGAAATCGCGGACGCCTTCTTTGCCCCATTTACTGAGAACAAAGAAGATCGAACCGAAGGATGCGAGCGCGAGGCCAAAGAAGATCCATGCGATCGAAAGCCCGGCAGCTTGAACCAGCGCGACCATCAGCGAGCCCGCCACCATGAAGCCTGCCTGGAGGATGTTGCCGGCCGCGATCACGCGAGCGCGCTCGGCCGGCATAGACCACGCCTGTACGGCGGCAAAGGAGGGGACAACGAACAGGCCGCCACCGAAGGCGAAGATCGCGAAGTTGGCAACGATCCACAGGCCATCAACCGAGGTAAGAAAGGCTATCGGCGTGACACCGGAGGCCGGCGTGGCGTGACCCACCACCCATGCGATGTCGAGGCCGGAAATGCCCATCACGATCGCGCCGATTGGGACCAGCGCGAGGTTCGGCCTCACATGCGAAAGCTGGGCGGCAAACAGCGAACCCGCGGCAATGCCAATGGCGAAGATCGCGAGGCACATCGTCACGACGGTCTCGGTGCCGCCGATGATATCCTTTATCAAAGTGGGCAGCAGCGACAGCACGATGGCGCCGGCCAGCCAGAACCACGACACGATCAGCATGCCATCCCAGAGCCGCCGCTCGGCATAAAGTGATTTGAGCAGACGACGGGTCGAGGTCCAGGGGTTGGCTGTTATGGCTAGTTCAGGCGCCGATGGTGTTGTGATCGGTATGCGGGAAGCGAACGCCCATGACAGGAACGCAAGCAGCACGATCGCGGAGGCGACCCAGCCCATATGGGCCGTACCGGAGACCAGTAAGCCGCCAGCGATGGTGCCGATCAGGATCGCGAGAAAAGTCGCGCCCTCCACCAGCGCATTACCCGTCGCAAGTTCTCCGACGGACAACTGATCAGGCAGAATGGCGTATTTCACCGGGCCGAAAAGCGCGGCAACGGTCCCGAACATAAAAAGCGCCAGGAATAGAAACGGGATCGAGTGCAGGAAGAATCCGACAGCAGCAAAAGCGGCGGCGAAAATTTCTACGAACTTCAACCGTCGCGCCACGACGGACTTGACGTATTTGTCTGCGAGTTCGCCGCCAAGGCCCGAGAGTACGAAGAAGGGAAAAATAAAAACCGCGCCGGCGATCGTCACCAGAGTGCCGCCGCCCTGCGTTGTCGCAGCCCCATACAGCAGGATGATGACAAGGCCGTTCTTCAAAACGTTATCATTTAGCGCGGCGCAGAATTGAGCCCAAAACAACGGCGCAAAACGGCGTGATGACATCAGTTCCCGGATCATTGGCTTCCTGTGATGGCTTTGAATTGCAAAAAGGTAAGTTTGACGGGTGTGCCGCGGTTCGGAGACTTTGGTGTCAAGCCCGCTCGGCGCTCAAGAGCTTTTCCGTCCGCGCTTCCTCAATCCGGTTGATCATGCGGCTGCTCTCGTGAAGGTCACGAACCGTCTTGGCGAGCGTTAGGCAGGATTGAATCAACATCCCCATCCCCATTGCGAAGTAGGCGCGTGTCCACCAATCCAGCGGAAGCGCGAAAATACCCCCGCCCACCATCAGGACAGATGCTACGAAGCAGATGTAGGAAAAGTTGACCCATGCGCTGGTGGGACGATCGGAATGCGTCATATGCTGTGACATAGTAGCTCCTTCGTTAAGACTTCAGGTTCGGCGATCGCGATCGCAAGCGCGCACCGAGCCGCAATGTGAAACTAATGTGAGACTGATGAGCCGCCGCCAGTGAACGATTCAGGCTTGTTATCGGGGATAACGATTGCCGATACAGGTCACTCAGTATGTCGAACAGTCGGAAGAGGGATTGGCGCATCGATCGGCCTCACGTCAGGTGTTTCAGGTGGCCGAAAGAAAACGGGCAACGGCGTTTTCCTGTCTGCTGCCGCTTGCGGCGGTGGACCAGCACGCCCGCAACGTCGCTGGCTTGGGCCATCCGGTCGATTGGAGACAGGAGGAGCTCCATGACGAGTTTGACGGCAATCCTGCCGAGGCCGGTCGCGAGGGCATGGGCATCGTCGACAGCGGTAAGAACTATGTTTTCGAGAACGACCGTTTGCATATTCAAGGGCCTCCTGCTATTTTGAACATTGTTCAAAACTCGGTACGGGAAAAATGAACATTGTTCAAGAAGAATCTTTGCGCGATCAGAAAAAAAGTCGCAGGCGCACACTGATGCTCGATACCGCACGACGCATTATCGCGTCTAAGGGACTGATTTCATTGAAAGTTCGAGACGTTGCCGAAGCCGCAGAATGCTCGATTGGGAGCGTTTACAATGAGTTCGGTGACTTTGACGGCCTGATTCTGACCGTGAACCGCGAGACGGTTCAGCTGCTCACATCGAAACTACGCATGGTTCCCAGCGACGACCCGCGCGCCCAGCTCCATGGTTTGGCGACCGGTTATCTCGAGTTCGCCGTGGAGCACACGAATCTGCTCCGATCGCTATTTGAGCATCGTATGGAGAAAAACCGCCCATTTCCCAAAGATATTCTCGATATGGTCATGGAGGCGTTCGCGCTGATGTATTCGCCGCTCTCGCGGCTTTTATCGAAGCGCGATCCCGATGAGCTGTTATTGATCGCGCGAACCATGTTTTCAGCCACGCACGGGATCATTTCGCTCGGGCTCGAAGACCGTATGGTCGCCGTACCATCGCCAAATCTCAGGCAGCAACTTGCGCAATTCGTCGATGCGCAACTCAAAGGATTGAGCGCGCACGCCTGACCGCGCTCGCCGATCGCCACAAGAAGCTATAATTCGTTTTGAGAGATGTACCGTTCACGCGCAGGACGATCATCGCGGCGGTTACGTTTCTCAGCGAGTGGCTGACTGAAAGCTTACGAAGAATGGATTGGAAGAAACCTTTGCGGATTGTCGGAAGGCGTGCAGGTCGTTCGTCCTAAGAGAAGTTCATACGTAAAACGCGGCTGGGAACGCCCTGGGGAACTTATGAAAGGATATGATCTATGCCTAACACTGTTAAACTGCACCGGGTCTTTGCTGCCCCACCCAAAAAGGTCTACCGCGCCTTTCTGGAACCTGATGCGATTGCGAGCTGGCTCCCGCCCTTCGGTTTTACCTGCACTGTCCATGAGCTTGAGGCCAAGGAAGGCGGCAAGCACAGAATGTCCTTCCGAAATTTCACGACGGGGCAAAGCCATTCATTCGGCGGGACCTATCTGAAACTCGTTTCTGGCGAGACAATCGTCTACAGCGACGCGTTCGATGATCCGAACCTTCCGGGCGAGATGAAAGTAACGGTCACGTTGACGACCGTTTCAGTTGGAACGGAGATGACGGTGGTTCAGCAGAACGTACCCGATCTGATCCCAGTCGAGGCATGTTATCTCGGTTGGCAGGAGTCGCTGCGCAAGCTTGCAAAGCTTGTCGAGCCCGACCTCAAATGAGGCAACGATACAGTTAAATATTATGGGAGGTTACCCGGCAGGGAAGGCAGGGCTAGAACTCAGATTTAACCGTCGGTATAAAATAGTCCTGCTAGTTGTCGTGCGCCGCGATTAGGGCGTCGATATCATCCTCGGTAAGCCCGGGACGGCTTAGCAGGGCCGCAGCGACGCGCTGGATTGCAGGCCAGTTTTCCTCGACCAGATCGGCAGTCTTTTGGGTCGTACGGCTGAATAGGCGGCTGAACTCCTCTGTCTCGGGGCCGTCCAACTCAACGTAGCTGCCCGGCACCGCCGGCTTGCCGTGCTGCCGCAAAACCAGCATCGCCAGGAGGCTGGTCGCGTTGGCGCGATCCACGCGCCAACCACCCTCGCACGCGTGATTCTGGGCCGCGAGCGACATGGGACGATAGTGATGCTGCGCTTGCGGGCCGGCCAGCGCGACAATGGCGTACTTCTCCGGCGTCTCAAGGTCGTCCAGGGCGAGGTGCGTCGCGCTGGACCTCGTCACGACGGCGCCAGCGCCGTCGTGTGCATCGAGGGTCGCGTAGCTTACCGGGATGTCCAGCACGCGCGCTATCACGGCGTGTCCGGCCTCGTGATGGGCGATGGTCTCTTTCTTCTCCACGACGACAAGCTCCGATAACCTGCTGACCAAAGTTGCCGACCGGACGCTCGAACGCCGGATCGGACTGACCTGACCTCGGCGGTACCGATGGCCAAGCGGTAGAAAGGTAGCAAGACGGTGCCGAAGGGCAAGGCGCCGCTCGGGGAGTTGCCCTTGCCTTGCCTACGAGGTCCCGGTCGGGCAAGCTTCATCTCACCGGCGGATGTCGGGCCCTCCCGGCCCAGGCAGCAGCTTCAGCATGACTCATACCGGATTGATCGGGAGAAAGCGTACATGACGGCGCCAGTCCGTCGGACGCGGAGTCGCCGAACAAGACGGCAATGCCGCCGGTAACACCCACGAGCGAGGAGTCTCAAGCTTCCAAAGGCTGGGTCAAGTCTCAGGCTTCCATCAATGGCGGGATCATGGACACCGCCAAGCAAATGAAGCATGACAACGAAATTTCCAAGGGCATCCTCTTCAAAACGCCCTTCTCCGAGGAACTGGCGCGGCGGGTGGAACTTCTCACAAGCGCCCTGGAGAATTGATTGGTGTCATCTTGCGGTCGGCCCACCTCTTGATGTCGCCGGCGGTTAGCACCTTGAGAAACGGATTGGCGTTAACGATTTTTTCGCGCGTCGTCCGACCCGTTGTGTCAGCGGTAGCCATAAGGGAAGCAGCATCGGCATTTTCTGCGCCGCACAATAGCGCCACGGCGCCCGCGGGTCCCGCGAAATGGGCAAGATAAAGAGAACCGGGCGTAATCGGCAGACCGCGCTTGTCTAGCATCGCGGCATATTCGTCGATCAACTGCGCGGCAATCTCTCGCGTAAGCTCGGGATCTCGCCGTAACTCCAGAACTTCCTTCTTGCTGCGCCCCGCCATCAGATCGCGTCGATGCCTACGAATGGCTTCGAGCCACGTGTCGTCAACAAACTGGGCGGCACCCGTCGCGCTCGAGCGCTTGTTCCTTGCATTCGCGTCACCATTGGACTCGGCGATAATAATGCGCTCGACCAAAGCCTTCGTGACCGCCTTGTCGATTGTTCCGTTCAATTGGGTGTCACGAAACAGGACGAAACTTGCGACGAAAGCCAGACCAATTGCCAGTCCAAGAACGAGCGTGATGGACTCTGCCGACAGCCAGTCCCTCGCCGCGACAACGTACCCACGCTCGTCGGGGCGAGGTGGCCGTATTTCATCAATACGGCCCGTTTGCTCGGACGTATGCGCGAGGGTCCGCGAATTGCCGCAGGCAAGCTCGATCCAAATGAATCGTTGGGCTAGGTTTGCCATCGCGTTGAAAGATTCAATGCTCGGGATAGGCCATCAGCGGGCGGCTCGCTCATCCGCTTTGTCGTGCACGGCGGTGTCTCGAATTTCATTGTGGTGAGTGTATCGAGACCAACAAGGACGAGAGCCACTTTCATCTGATTTCACACTCCCGAAGAGGAAAGCCTTACTCAAAGGCCGCCGGAAAAAACTCCCCAAAGGTCGAGAGATATTGCAAAGATCCAATAGGGCGGCTTAGCGGCAGAAGTTGACCCGCCGTCGCGGTTACGCGACAAGATTTGGGGATACGGTTAATGCTCGACTGACCTGAGGTCGTCGATCAAGAAGCCACCAAGAAGCTGGGGACGCGCGGCTGGAGAGCCTTCCTCAGGATGTGGTACGGGTGGTCGGTGCCTGCGGCAGCAACGGATCGGGCGGCCCCATGGCGACTTCGGGCTCGGACGCTTCGAGTTCCGGTTTCTGATCGAGTACCCTGTGCATGCGTTCTTCGTCGAGCGCGTTTTCCCATTTAGCAATCACGACGGTGGCGACACCGTTGCCAACCAAGTTGGTCAGCGCACGCGCCTCGGACATGAAGCGATCGACCCCCAGGATCAGCGCAATGCTGGCAACCGGAATTGTGCCGACGGACGCGAGCGTCGCGGCCAGCACGATGAACCCAGATCCGGTCACACCGGCGGCGCCCTTCGAGGTGAGCAGCAACACGCCGATGATGCCGAGCTGTTGCCAAAGAGTCAGTTCGGTATTGGTCGCTTGCGCAAGAAAGATAGCCGTCATGGTCAGGTAGATACAGGTGCCGTCCAGATTGAAGGAGTAGCCGGTCGGGATCACGAGGCCGACGACCGACTGTTTGCAGCCCAAATTTCCCATCTTCTCGATCATGCGCGGCAGCACCGACTCGGATGACGATGTTCCGAGCACGATTAGAAGCTCTTCCTTGATGTAGTTGATGAACTTGAAGATGTTAAAGCCGACGAGCCACGCGATCCCGCCCAGCACAAAGATCACGAAGATCACGCAGGTCAGATAGAAGGACGCCATCAACTTCGCTAGCAGGAGCAGAGCGCCCAAGCCGTACTTTCCGATGGTGAACGCCATCGCGCCGAATGCACCGATCGGCGCCGCCTTCATGATGATGCCGACGATCCCGAAGAACGTATGCGAGACGATGTCGATAAAAGCCAGGACGGGACGGCCGCGCTCGCCCATCATGAACAGGCCGAAGGCGAACAGGATCGCGAACAACAGAACCTGCAGGATCTCGCCTTCCGCGAAGGCACCCACCACCGTATTGGGGATGATGTGCATCAGGAACTCAACCGTACCCTGCTGGCCGGCCTTCGTGGTGTAGACTTGGATCGATCTGGTATCGAGCGCGTGGGTGTCCACATTCATGCCGACGCCGGGCTGCAGGATGTTGACTACGATCAGGCCTACGATTAGCGCGAGCGAGGTAACGACCTCGAAATAGACCAGTGCTTTAATTCCGACGCGCCCGACCTTCTTCATGTCGTCCATGCCGGCGATGCCGTGCACGACGGTGCAGAAAATGATCGGCGCAATCAGCATCTTGATCAGCTTGATGAAACCGTCGCCCAGCGGCTTCATGGCCTCTCCGAGATGCGGGTAGAAATGCCCCAGCAGGACGCCAAGCACGATGGCGGTGAGCACCTGGGCGTAGAGATGCTTGTAGAACGGCTTGAGCGGACTACCAGCCGTCGTCGAGCGTGCCGTCTCCATGTGCTCCCTCCCGTGGTTTCGACGCCGGTCAGCGTTCCGACGTCGGGTGGTTCGCGGGCTTGTCGCCCGCTGCCTCCTTATTCCCAGCAACTTTCGCCCGTTGACGTGCTCGTGCAAGCGGCAGCAAGTCAATGGACTCGATATCGCAACGCCAGCAAGAACGGGGCCATGTGGACGGCTGCCGGACACACGCCGCGCGCTTCTGCGTTCACGCGAGGTAGATCATTTCCACGCATCCCGCTCGCCAAATGAGGCCAACAGACTTGCGTCACGAATGGCAGCGCGATCGCTGCCAACGCCTGGATCAGGTCCATGGTCACGAGAAACGAACGGCGCGGGACATGAGGCAGCCATCGACCACTTTTGCGGCTGCCTCTCGTAACAAAAGTCGCTTATTCGACCGTATATCGGGCGGTTAGGGAATGACCGTGCACGTTGCCCGAGAACACGACCCGCACTTGCGACGCCAGTTCGGTCTCGGCCTTGCCGACCATCATGTTAGGATTGACTGGCGTGAGCTGCACGGTGACAGTCTTACCGCCTTGCTGGACCGTTGCGCGGCCCTTCATCTCCTTGGTCGGCAGGGGCGATCCATCATGATCACCGATATAGAAGATCATCTCCCCTCCCTTGTGGACGAACTCGATCGCATGTCCCTGCGAGGTGACGACCGGACCGTCGTTATTGCCTTTCTTCGTTTGGGCCGTAGCTGGGCCGACAGAGGATGTCAGGGTGACGATCATCATGGCCAGGAAGATATATTTCTGCATTGCATTTCTCTGTTTGGGGTTGGGTAAGGGTCAGAAGGCTTCCGCTAGTTCGGAAGTTGCGGTGTGTTCGGTCAGAAGGCGGTTCAAAGGTTTTTGGCCGAACAACAGGAACAGGACAGGCGTTACGACGGTATCGAGGGCCGTTGCGCTCAGCAGACCGCCGAAGATCGTGACAGCAACGGGATGAAGTATTTCTCGGCCAGATTCACTGGCGCCGAACAGTAACGGCGTCAGTGCAAGGCCTGCACAAAGCGCCGTCATGAGAACGGGGCTCAACCGTTCCAGACTGCCGCGCACGATCAGGCGGCGGCCGAAGCGTTCACCCTCATGAAGCGCAAGATTGACGTAGTGGGATATCTTCAAGATGCCGTTGCGGGCCGAGATGCCCGCAAGTGTGATAAAGCCGACCATGGAGGCGACCGACAATGGCTCACCCGTGATGGTCAAGGCGATCACGCTACCTATCAACGCCAGAGGGATGCCACCCATGATGATGAACGCTAGCGCAACCGATCGGTATCGCCCGTAAAGAACGATGAAAATCATCGACAGCGACACCAACGACAGGATGCCAATCCGCAATGCTGCTTCCTCTTGTGCTTGGAATGCTCCCTCGAGGTTGGTCGTATAACCCTGCGGGAAGCTGATCTCGGCCAAGGCGCGCCGGATGTCTGACGCGATCTCGGTCATGTCGCGGCGTCCGTCGCCGTTTCCGTAAACAACGATTCTGCGTTGCGTGCCTTCCCGCTGGATCTGGTTCGGTCCGTCGGTCTCTGTGACCTCCGCGAGTTCCTTTAAGGGGATGAACCCGGACGACGTCGGAATCAGAAGATCCCGGAGGCCGCTTGTTGACCTGTTCTGATCGGACAAACGCATGACGACATCGAAGCGTCGATTGCCGTCGACGATCTGCGAGACTTTGCGCCATTCGAGAGGGTGTCCAATGCCTGCGTGATTGCCGCGGGCGTCAGGCCGTGGAGGGCGGCGCGTTCGTGATCAACCTGGATCCGTACTTGGGGAATGAGAACCTGTTTCTCCACCTGGAGATCGACCAGCCCGGAGATTGGTGACAACCGCTGGCGGGTGGTTTCCGCCAACTGGCGCAGCGTATCGAGGTCTTGCCCATAGATCTTGAGGACGATCTGGGCGCGAACGCCAGACTGCAAATGATCAAGCCGATGGCTGATTGGCTGTCCGATTGCGACGGAGGCAGGTAAGGCTGACAGTTTGTCCCGGATGTCGGCGTAGATATCGGTCTTGTGCCGTGTCGATGGAGTCAGATCGACATCAATCTCGCTGTAATGCACGCCCTCGGCATGTTCATCGAGTTCGGCGCGGCCGGTTCGGCGTCCGACTGATTTCACCTCCGGCACCTGCGACAGAAGCTGTTCGGCCAAAAGGCCGAGACGATTCGACTCCACCAGCGAAATGCCCGGGTTGTACTGAAGGGATAGCACCAGCGTGCCTTCGTTGAAGGGCGGGAGAAAACTGCGCGGCAACATGACCGCGGCATATCCAGCGATCAGAACCGCAATGCTGACTGCGCCGAGAACGAGTCTCCAGCGATCGAACGCCCAGGTGAGAAGCCGCCGATTGCCTTGCTTCAGCATTCGCACGACGATGCTGTCGCGCTCGTGCGAACGAGCCTTTCCAGAGAGCAGATAGTAGGAGAGGACGGGTGTAACGGTCACCGACGTCAGCAAAGACGCCAATATGGAAACGATGTAGGCGATGCCTAGCGGGGTGAACAGCCGCCCCTCGATTCCGGGAAGCGCGAACAACGGCACAAAAACCAGGACGGTAATCATTGTCGCATAGACGATGCCGGAGCGGATCTCCTGGCTCGCTTGCGCGATTACTTCGAGAACCGGTCGGGGAGTGCGCTGCGCGCGGTTCTCCCGAAGCCGTCGCAGGATATTTTCGACGTCGACGACTGCGTCATCAACCAGTTCGCCGATCGCAATCGCAAGGCCTCCGAGCGTCATCGTGTTGATAGTGAGTCCGAAGGCGCCGAAAACCAGAGCGGTCACCAGGATCGATATCGGGATGGCGGTCAATGATACGACCGTCGCACGCGCGTCGAGCAGGAAAATGAAGAGGATCACGGCGACGACGATCGAGGCCTCAACGAGGACTCGCTCGACATTGCGGATCGAGGTCTCGATGAACGTGGCCTGCCGGAACTGGACGTTTGTGGCGGAGATTCCAGCAGGCATTGTACGCTGCAATTCTCGCAGTGTGGCTTCGATCTCGCGGGTCAGTACCACTGTATCCGACGCGGGTTGCTTCTGGACGCTTACAATGACGGCTGGCTTGCCGTTGTAGCCGGCATCGCCTCGCTTGACGCGCGGAGCGAAATCGACCCGCGCCACCTGCTTCAGCAAAATGGGTTGATGGTCGCGGCCCGCCACAACGGTATTACCAAGGTCATCGATCTTCCTCGTTAGCCCCACGTTCCGGATTAGGAATTCCCGGCCGTGCTGATCAACGAATCCTCCACCGGTGTTGGTGCCGAAACGTGTAACAGCTCGCTCGATCTGTTCATGTGTGACGCCAAGGGCCTGCATCGTGGCAACGTTCGGCGTCACCCGATATTGCCGAACCTCGCCGCCGATGGGGATGACCTGAGCGACGCCCGGAATGGCGAGCAGCCGCGGCCTGACCACGAAATCGGCGATCTCGCGCACGTCCATCGCCGACGCCTTGCCCTCCGTGGTGAGCGCGATCAACATGATCTCGCCCATGATGGAGGTGACCGGACCCATTCGTGGATTCACGGATGTGGGCAATTGCTCGCGGATCAGCGCGAGGCGTTCCGAAACGAACTGACGCGCCCGGTAGACATCGACGCCCCAATCGAATTCGACGTAAACCACCGAAAGCCCTACGCCGGAGACTGAACGGACGCGGAGGACGCCGGGCATGCCATTCATCGAGGTTTCGATTGGAAACGTGACGAGTTGCTCGACTTCTTGCGGGGCAAGCCCCTCCGCCTCGGCCAGGATGTTGACTGTCGGTCGGTTGATATCCGGAAAGACGTCAATCGAGATGCGCGGAAGTACGAACAGGCCGTAAGCGATCAGGACTGCCGCTGCTGCCAGTACGAAAAGGCGATTGCGCAAACTCGTCTGCACGATGAGCTTGAACATGATGGCTCCTAGCGGATCTGGTTGATGAGGTCCGCGCCGCGCACGACGACCCGATCGGAGGCATTAAGGCCGGCTGTGACGATTATGTTTTTGGCATCGAGCGGCTCTATCCGGACGGGTCTCGGCTCGAAACGTTCAGGGGCGACATGCACCCAGACGACGCTCTCGCCGTTGTTACTCTTCACCACGGCATCGCGTGGAAAGATCAAACCCTGCTTCGCCCTGCCGCCCTGGACGAGAACGGTAACGGGTTGGCCGATGCGAAGGCCCGAAAGAGGTTCCGGAATGGAGAAATGAACCACGGTCGCGTGCTGTCTCAGGGCGCGGCTGGTTCCGAGATAGGACAAAAGAAACGAGGTGCCGTCCGAATCTGATGCCGTCGCTTGGACAGGACCCGCGGGATCAAGCTCGTCGTAGGCCAATGCTTCGACCCAGAGTCCTTGAGGATCGGCGATTTCGAACAGAATGTCTTGCGCCTGAACGACCTGACCAGGCACGGCCTTGGCCGCTGTGATGACGCCATCGGTCGATGCCCGCAAAAGCTCATAGTCACCGCGAGAGTTGCGTATGGTCTCGCGTCGGGCCCGCAATCCTGCCAGTTCACTCTCAAGGTCGTTGAGCTGACCCATCGGCGCCGCACCGCGTTCAACCAATGGCCGCAGACGTTTGATCTTGGTTTCGGCGACCGCGATGAGTTGCTCGATTTCCCCCATCTTCTCGGAAATCGTCGTGCGGTCTGCCACGGGCAGATAAGGTTCGATCCGGAGAAGCGTTTCTCCCTTGGTGACTTTCTGCCCGATACGCGGCAACGTTCCGTCGTTGGGGACGATGCGGCCGCCGTAAATGCTTTGGACAATGCTACTGCGGTTTGGATCGCCGATAATGCGGCCAATCAAGTTAAACGCTGGTCGTGCAGTTCCGGGCTCGGCGGTAGCCGTGCGGATATCCAGTAGGCGCTGCGTCGGTTTGGCAGCAAATGCGGTGCCGTCCGGCAGCCGTCGTGGGGCATCGCTTTGAGCTTGCAGCTGTGGCGTGCTGGCCGACATTCCTGCGTTCTGCAATCCGGCGGATGCGGCGGCTGCCAGAAGCACGCAAGCTCCAGATGTCAGCCCGGCGATGTAAGACGCGTTGCGCCGTCCTCGACGTCTCAGATAACCGAACAGCAGCCCGAGGATGATTCCCGCGAAAACAAGGGCTTCCGCGGTCCCTATCGGAGAAAACCGTGTCGAATTGCGCCGCATGTTCGATTCGATCGGCTGGGAGGGGGTAAAGGAATCGACGAGCAGGTCGTCACCCTTTCCACCATTGATCGAGAAGATCACCTCCGTCGATCCGGAACGGACCAGATCAGGAGAGGGAATTGTATAGCCGTTCGGGCCGTGCTCGGCTTCGATGGCTTCCGTGTCACCGATCGTGACCTGCACGGTGACATCCGTGACCGGTTGGTTGGACACAGCATCATCGACGAATATCGAAAACTTGCCGTTCTTCAGGACGCCGACGACCTCGTAGCGATCAGATTGCGCCGTCACCCGAGGAAACACAGACGAGGCGGCTGCCGATTTTTGATCGTCGCCATGATCGTGCCCCTCATGGGCGGCCGAAACAGAAAGACTGAGCACGAAGGCAAACAGACAGCCAAATCCAATGGCGCCAAGCCCTACGAACTGCCCACGCGGGCAGCATTGATTCAGGAACATTGAAAACCCCTTCAGACACGCGAATTTGCAGCAGCCGAAAGGGCCGCCCGGACTACGCGATGCTGGGGGTACTTGGCGGGCGGATCAGAGCGCCCGGATCGATGCCGTCCGCACGCTCCGATGGAGGCAGTTGGGCAACGCCGACAAACCCAGACGGATCAGCCAAAATGGGCGCAGTCGGAATGGTAACGGATACGCAGAACAGCATGCAGAACGAAGGCGGGAGGGCGCCATCATGGTTGTGATCGGTTGGGCTGTGAACGTGGCCCTCGGCGATGTCACCATGATGGACATGCACATGACCTGCGAGGTGGCCGTGGTAGTGCATGGAACCGTTCAGGACAACGGCTGGTTCAGGCAGTACGCCAGAGGCAGCCGAAGCCTGAGAAATCGACATCAACATAGTCTGAAGCAAAAGCGCACCCACCGCCAGGAACATGAGTGTTCTTGCGAGAGGGAGTAATCGGACGTGCCGCTTGTGGCTCATTGCGGTCAAACTAGGAGAGAATTGAGCGGCAAACAAGGTGCCATCTTCGTCCACGGGCTCGTGTCGTATCGCAGCGACACCGCAGTTCGGTTCCGCGAACGCTGACGTGTGTCGCGCTTGGCGTCGGAGATCATCGATTTAGCTGCAGCATGACCGTTGACACTATGAGAATGAGTTGCGTGACATCCGAGCGGGGCGCAAGCTGCCCGCGCTATCGAGCGATGATTTGACGTTGCTTGCAGAGCGCCGCTCGATCAGCGTGGATAACGGTAAGCTCGTGCTAACGGATGCATCAAATTCGGTAATTGACAGCCCCACTTAGAAAACCCACGTCAAAGCATCAGCGGAGCCGCAACCCTGGAGGCGAAAAGTGCCTGACCTAGACCCGCTCGAATCTGTTGCCGCGTCCGAATTGGTTTCGTCATCGCTGCTTGCCGCGCTAATCCCAGCGCTGGTCAATCGCGGCGTCCTGACTCAGCAAGATGCCACTGAGATTTATGAAAACGCCCTGATGTTGCTTGAAATGCAACAGGGTGCCGATCCTGCTGTGCAACATGTCTACGAAACAGCTCGTGAGTTGATCGAAGCGCATTTGCGGCCGGAATAGAAAACCCCGCCGGAGCGGGGTTTTCCAAGACTATCTGAAGACGATAATCGGTTGGAGTCTGTGTTGAGCGATCCGCGCGCGCCGGCCGCCTCGATTGCCATCGAGACGGCCTTGCGAGAGCGAACCTTTTTCCATCAATCCGAACTATCGAAGAACCGATGCTTGCGCCCGTATGGGGGCAACAAGACGGACGGGAAATCGGCCGCGTAGCGCTTTTCTCTCTCAATTTGCTCGGGCTCGTGCGATGACGACATCAAAGGGCTCTCGATCGCCTTGCGATAGAGGTGCCACGTCGCATGACCGAGCAACGGCATCACAATCGTGAGGCCAAGGAAGAAGGGAATCGACCCGAGCGTCAGCAAGACAGCAACGATCAGACCCCATTCCGCGGCCGCGATTGGATTCTTCGCGACCACGCGCATCGACGTCTGAATGGCATCGCTCATATCGGCGTGTTGATGAAGCATCAGCGGGAACGACACAATGCTGATGCACAGCGCGACGGCCGCGAACAGGAACCCGACGCCGACACCGATCATGATCATGCGCCAGCCCTCGGACGTGGCGAAGACCTGCGTGAAGAAATCGGGCATTGCCGCTGCCGGGGTGTTGCCGAAGGTGGACACGTAGATCGCGTGCGCCGATACCACCCAGCCGACAAAGATAGCAAACAACAGCGCGCCCAGTCCAAGCATCGATCCAAACGACGGCGCTCGTAGCACGCCGAACGCGTGCCAGGCGGAGGCTTCTTGGCCGAGTTCGCGCCGATAGCTCAGTTCATAAAGTCCTAGCGCCGCAAATGGCCCGATCAAGGCAAAGCCTGCGGCGATCGGAACCAGCATCGGCAAGACCGAGTAGCCGAGCACCATACGCCACAGCAGAATTCCGATTATGGGATAGATAACGCAAAGGACGATGGCGTGGCTGGGAACCGCCTTGAAGTCTTCCCAGCCCAGCCGCAGGGCGTCAAGAAGGTCGGAGAAACCGATATGGCGGATCACGGGTCCGTCTACGGCGGCAGTTTCTGAGGGTGGGGGTGACGTGCCTTCGAGAGGATAATAAGTGGCCATGTTCGTTGTCTCCCTTTCGCGGGTCGATCTCTGGCCGCCGGAAGGCGCGAGTTCGCCCCTTCGGAAACGATCACGATCAAGACCAGACGCGAGAGCACAACCAACCTGATCTTGCCGCGACCTGTAAGGTAACTCTAACTCCGATTTCTGATGTTAGTTGCTCACTCTTCAGTGAGTTTGTGCTGCGGGATGCATCGGTTATTATTTGTGCGGATGGGGTGCGCGGCCAGGTCCATCCGGGATTGGCTGCGGATCTCCGACCAAAGACCCGCCGGTGGGTCTCCCTTGCCGGCGGGTTTTTGTCGAAGCTCGCGACGAGCAAAATAGCCCACCTGATGTGCGATGTGCTAGGCTGGTTGCAACCAGCACCCGACCACATTGAAGGAGACGCAAGGTGATAGGACAGATAGCGTATGTGTCTATTACAGCGGGCCTTTCATATACCTTCGCTGTACTTGCTCTCAAAAGGCGCAAGCGGATCACGCTGGCGATAGAACAAGACGCTGCGCCAGCTTTCCGTGATCTATTGGTTGAGAGTGGCCTCTTGTTTGCAAGTGGTCTTTTTGGCCTTTTAGCTGCATTTTATTTGGCTATCTGCGCGTCGAGATATTGGGTGAATTACTAGAGGACGTGAGACGTCGCCGTGCATCTTTGATTTGCCGCTCAGACACCCCAGCCGTTCTTGCGGCTGCTTCGGCATTGCCTCTTCGCCGACAGCCCCGGCCCGCACATCAACGCAGGTCGCGACCAAAATCCACTCCTTAACGGTTTTGATCGACATGTCGGCTTTGGTGCCACGAAGCAGACACACCAATCCGAACCCGCACCAGATGACGATAGCGAGAATGATGCGACAAGGACCATTGCAGTACCAGCCTCAACCGTGGCGGATTGACGATCTGGAAGCCGGCGATTGACCTAGGATGAATGCGCGTCCTATGGCGACCGCTGTGTGCGTCATAGGCGAGCCACGTCGGACCGAGAATATGCCGCTCGAGTACGAACACATGACCTCGCAGGGCGGCGACCGTGACGGGTGATAGGAACGTTATAGGACGGATCTGTGAGAACAAGATCGGCAAGCCGTTCTGCCAATACGCGGTCGTAGCCTCCCTGTTTATTCCCTGATATCCTCCTTCAGACAAATCACGGAAAGCGCTACGAGGCAGGCGTAAGTCACGATGGTCGCTATACGTCTCCTGTTTTTTGCAGGAAATTACCCTGTTTAGCCCCGTCACCATTTACGCAAAGATATCAATTAGATACACCTTGCTACTGCGGCTCGCTCAATTGTTCTTCATTTGGGTAAGCATGGGGTAAGCAGTAGTAGACCGCTCCGGACGTTGGGTCGCAATGCGGCGCATGTCATTTTCTTATTTTGGGGGGCGACGGAAATGCTTCGAGGATTACGAAATCGGAGAGCCCTAAGCCTCGGAGCGATGGGCTTCGCCGCAGCGATTTTTCTCGCTATAGCGCTCATTTATATGTTCGGCGGATTCAGTCCGACTACATCATCGCCTCCAGCGCCGCCTGCAACAATGCCCGCGCCAACACAGTAGTCGTCGGCTCAATCATGCAGCGCGGAGTCGCGAGGCCAATTGTTCAATTGCAGCGGCTTCGTTGTCCTCGTTACCACCACCGTGAAAGCGGACGAACTCGCGCACCATGGACAGTTTCGAATGCGCCAGTTCAACATGATGCGATACTCGCAACATGGTAGCGAGGGGCAGATTATCGATGGTGAGTTTTTCTCAAATTGCGTTCGCAGTGATCTTGGTCGCTTCAATTCTCTGTGCCACCTGGACCGATGTTCTCAGTCGAATTTGATTTTGCTAATCAAACGGTTTTGGCGATCAAAAAAATAGGCTTCATACGATATTCCTTTCAGAGCATACACCTTTTCAATACTGACTTTTTCGGCGCCGTCTTGCAAAGATTGAACGTAGCGTTGTCGATCAACCGAAAGAGATGACAGCGGAACAGCGTTCTCGATTTCCAAGCCTTCGTCGTACCTAAGCTCCGCAAGATAGACCAAGGTATTCCAAGTTAATCGAGCGCTTAATTCTTCAGCCTTGATGGTCACTATTAGATCGGGATCATTTGCAAGTTTAATATCGACAACCGCGCGGTTCAGCATCAATACGCCAGAAAGTACCATGGCGGTATATCCAGCTCGCATGAACAGTCCTCTGGATACACTAGGCAAAACGAATTTCATTAAGCCAGAGGAGAGAACAGCGGCCAGCGCCACGAGCAAGCCGATTTCTATGGTTTTGAGATGAAACAAACCCAATGACGCATAAAGATAGAGCTTGATCAAATGGAGCAAGACTTCATTCGCGGCTCTGGTCGCGATGATTTCATCGTTGTCTAAACCGCAGCGAAAATAAAACCGATTAAACAGGACACCAACCGCACCTGTCAGACCAGAAATGAAACCTGCCAAAAGGCCGACCAGTCTGATTTGCCATGGTGGAACAGTGAGCGATGCGGATGCGGTATGTTTCGTTTCCTGCTTTCTAAAGAGCCAAAGTAGATTGGAGATTAGAAATAGGCTGATGCACAACTCTAGATACATCGGTTGAAGATAACTCAACATCTTCGCGCCTAAAATCACTCCCAACATAGCCGTCGGTAAGAACAACTTGGCGATATCCCAACGGATGACGCTAAAAAATATCCAGATTCGGGAAAAGGAGCTTGTTGCTGTTCCAAGGGTAAGCGCTGCTGGCACCTGGCTTAGCGGGAGTGAATAGCCAAGGATTGGGATCAGTAATAATCCGGCGCCACCGCCACAAAATGCACTGAGAGAAAACGCAGTAAGCGCTGCAACAAAAAGAAAAAAGTAGATCATGGGGTCATCCATTCTACCAAACGAAAATCGTGAGCTTCGGGTGTCCGTCGTAAGATGATTTGAGGCCGATCAGGCATTCTTGCGAAGAGAGGCACCAGCTCAGCAATGTATAGATCTGAAGCGCCCCAGATCTGATGCTGCAAGCGATGGTGGCGAGAGCGCTGAACCGGGCGATGCGTGAACGCAGACGATGCCGATGTGCTGGACAACGTCATCAGAGACATACCTGGAAGCAGAAAAGTAGAGATCGCCGACTCGCACCGAAGCATCTGGTCATCTACGCAGAACACTGGTTGAAAATCATTGTGGCGACTGTGCCTTGAACGTCCGTTCGCCTCTGATGGAACAGCCGGATGTTGTTACGATCCGCAGCCGCTTTGGCGATCGCCAAACCAAGGCCGCTTCCTTCAATCTCCTGCGGCGCGCCTCGATAAAAACGATCGTAGATGAAAGGCATGACATCATTCGGGATGCCGGGTCCGCTGTCCATTACATCTATTCGGGGCTGATTTTCAGTGAGAGAGAGTTTCACCGTGACCACACTGTCCCGCGATGAATAGCAAATCGCATTGTCGATAAGAATCGACAGAATTTTTCGAACCGCGGTATCGTCTGCATCAACTGATGCGGGATCTGCGATGTCTCTCTCGAGATGAATTCCACTTGCGCGTGCCGAGGTGACAAACTCTGTGAGGATTGAGGTGATAAGAGCGGCAAGGTCGATCGTTCGATTGCAGACTGCGGGACTGCCTTCAGATCTGGCCATTTCCAGCAGCTGGTTTGCCAAATGAGACGATCGTCGTACCCCATCACCGAGTTCGTTTGCCAATTCTCTGGATTGTTTACTGAGGTCAGATGCCAGTAAATTGTCGGTCTGTATTTGCAGCGCTGCAAGGGGCGTCCGGAGTTCGTGAGCGGCGTCGGCAACGAAACGTCGCTGGGTTTCCAATGCCTGACGATAGCGCTCCACAAGTTGATTGATTGCTGCAATGAGCGGAACGATCTCGGTCGGTATGTCCGTGGGCTGAAGGGATTCGCGCACCTCGAGGCTTCGGTTGCCGATTGCAGATGATAGGCGATGAAATTCGCGCAGGGTTCGTCCGATGGACCAACGGATCAGAAGCCATGCGAGCGGCACCGCCAGCAGCAAAGGAAGTGCAGCGCCCTTGGCAGCAAACGCGGCAATCTCGCGGCGGGCACTCCAGGTTTGAGCAATCAGCGCGTTGTGGTGAGCAGTGCTCCATCGATAGACACGCCAGGGTTGACCGTCTACGACAGCATCAGAAAGACCGGGTTGGGACGTCCACGGTATATCGACTGAAGGTCCGCCGTGGTAAACAATGGCCCCAGAGTGATCCCAGACGCGAACCACGAGCCGGTCTTCATCCTCCGTTTCAAAGTCCATTGGCGTTTTTTTACTGGTATTGATCGCAATTTCCTGCAACTGGGCATCGAGGAACTTGTTAGCTTCGTAGGTCACCAAGCCGAAAGATGCGGCTGCGGCAGCCAAGCAGAAAGCTGCCAGCAATGCCGTGATCGGAGCGAGTATTGTCCTCAGCAACGAATTCATGACTCGCCTTTGATAACCACCCAGCCTGCTCCACGGATGTTGTGGATCAAGTCCTTGCCGAACTTCTTTCGTAGGCCGTGTATGACGACATCGACCGCGTTGCTCTGGATTTCCTCGCCCCAGCCGTAAATTCGCATTTCAATTTGCGAGCGGGACAGAATGGTTCCGGGATGTTCCATCAGAGCATACAACACCGAGAACTCACGGGCGGACAGCGTTGCTTCGACGTCTCGGAAGGTCGCGACGTAAGTGGATGGATTCAGGGCAATGTCCTTGCTGGTCATCAATGCGCTGGTTCGAGCATTTGTTCGTCGAATCACGGCTCGAATCCGGGCCAGCAGGGTACGAAGGTCGAACGGCTTTATGAGGTAATCGTAGGCGCCGAGATCGAGGCCTGTCACGATATCCTCTACGTGATCTCGCGCCGTTATGATGAGGATGGGCGGCATTCTCCTGCTGCTTCGCATTGCCTTCAGGATTTCGAATCCCGACATCTCCGGAAGCCCGATATCGAGTAGCGCCGCCGCGTGCTCTGCGCGCGTGAGCGCAGCTAACCCGTCGGCCCCATCGCGGATCCAATCCACAGTCATGCCGTTTCGCCCAAGGCCTCGGACCAGCGCTTTGCCAAACATCGCATCGTCTTCGATCAATAGCAGGCGCATTGTAACCGTTGGCTTGTGGGGTGGACTCGAAAGTCAATCGCTATTTGCGAACTTCCACTCGCTTAGAGCTGGTTTTCGGGCTCGATCAATAGTCTCGATCATGACCTAGAGACATTCTAAATCCGATCTAATCTTCACCTAATTCTACTCTTGCAGAAGCATGCGCGAATTTATCGGGATTCGGGGGAATACGTCTTATGACTAACGTAGGTTGCTGGGTTGCGCGCTTTGGTCGGCGCTCATTTCTTCTTTCAACGAGTGCCGTGGTCGCGTTTGGCGCCGGAATGTTGGCGAACAGCAGCTCCACGTTTGCACAAGAATCGCGATCGTCCGACACGACATTGCCGAAGGTGACGATTGATGCGCCAACGCAGACACAGACCCGGCGTCGTCGCGCGTCAACTGCTGCACCGCGAACTGTAAGGTCGAGCCGTCAGGTCGCTGCTTCAGCACCCACGCCTAAACATATGCCGAGCGTGAACAGCCAGGACGCAAAGACAGGGCAGTCGGGCTACATCACCCAGAGCATAACCACCGCGACGCGGACGAACACACCTCTCATCAACGTCCCCCAGTCCGTCACCGTGCTGACAAAGGAGTTCATCAAGGACACAGCCATCCTGTCGATCGGCGAGGCCACGCGCTACGTGCCGGGCGTGATCTACCATCAAGGCGAAGGCCATCGAGACGATCTCGTAATCCGTGGACAGCGGACCAATGCAGATTTCTTCACAAATGGAATTCGGGACGACGTGCAGTATTTCCGCGATGTCTACAATCTCCAGCGGCTTGAGGTTCTGAAGGGCCCCAACGCTATGATTTTTGGACGCGGCGGCGGTGGCGGCGTGGTCAACCGGGTGTTGAAGGAGGCCGATGGCACGTCGGTTCGGGAGTTCACGGTCTGGGGAAATTCCTATCCGGGCGCGCGTATGACGGCCGACATCGGGCAGGCCATCAATGAGAATTGGGCGGCCCGTTTCAATGCAATGTATGAAAACACGAGTAGCTACCGAGATTTTGTCCATCTCGATCGCTGGGCCGTCAATCCAACCGTCACTTTTGCACCAAACGATACCACGACGGTCAAGCTGAGCTATGAGCACCTGCACGATAATCGGACCGTTGATCGTGGCGTCCCTTCGCAGATCCGCCCCGGCAACGCATTTCCGCGATTTCCATACGACACGTCGTCATCGACGTTCTTCGGCAATCCTCTTCTGAGCTATGCAATCGCTGACGTTGATATTGGTATGGCGATTATCGAGCACGATTTCGAAAACGGGTTCGCGGTCCGTAACGCTACTCAAGCGGCGAATTACAACAAGTTCTATCAGAACGTTTTTCCGGGTGGCGGCGCCAATGCGGGCGCGGTTAACCTTGCTGGTACATCCAGCAATCTTTCATCTTACAATAACGAAACGGACCGATCCAACCTCTTCAATCGAACGGACGTAACCTACAAGTTCGATGCCGGTTTGACGCGTCACACGGTCCTATTCGGAGGAGAGCTCGGTCGTCAGAGCGGTCTGAACTATCGTCAAAGCGGCTTCTTCAACGGCGTGGATTCGACGATCACTGTCGATCCAAGAAATCCTGTTTCCTATGTCCCCGTGACGTTCAGAAACAACGGGGCTACGGATGCAAACAATACCTACAACCTCAATCTTGGCGCAGCCTTCCTTCAGGATCAGATTGAAATCACCCGCTATCTGCAATTGATCGCTGGCGTGCGGTTCGATCATTTCGACCTCTCGTCACGAGATCGGCGGACCAACGTGGTGCTAGGCCGCGTTGACGATCTTGTGTCGCCGCGTGCGGGCATCGTTTACAAACCGATAGACAATCTGTCGATCTACGGCAGCTATAGTGTGTCGTACCTGCCGAGCGCTGGAGACCAATTCAGCGCGCTCAGTCCCGGATTGGTGATCGCACCGCCAGAAAAATTTGTGAACACCGAGATTGGGGTCAAGTACGATATCGTGCCTCGGCTTCAGTTTGCCGCCGCTGTGTATGATCTCGATCGGACCAACCAACGTATCGCGGATCCAGTCAATATTGGGTTCTTTCTCCTCAACGGGCAGACCAAGACACGAGGCTTTGAGGCGTCCCTTGCCGGTTACATCACGGATGCATGGCAAGTCACTGGTGGGTATTCCTACACGGATGCTCGGATTGCAAACAATCTCTCGGCAACGATTGTTGCCGGAAACCGCGTAGGGCTCGTTCCCTATAATACCTTCTCCGTCTGGAACAAATATCAGTTCGATCCCATGTGGGCCGGAGGCATAGGCGTGATCCATTATTCGAACTTCTTTGCCTCGTCCGACAACACCGTCCGCCTTCCGGAGTTTACGCGTGTTGATGCCGCAGTCATCCTGACTTTGAACCCGACGTGGCGCGCTCAGCTGAACATCGAGAACTTGTTCGATCAAAAATACTTCTCGACCGCAGATGGTAACAATAACCTTATGCCCGGATCACCGCGTGTGTTCCGGCTGCAGGCCACAGCGAGATTCTGAACGTTTGAAGCAGTCGTGGCGCCGAGCATCAGCTGTTCAAATGGTGGTTGTTCGATGAGCGAGATATTTGGTCTTCGAAACCATAACGTCACCGTAGACGGCTCATCGTTGAGTTTGACGTTCGACGGCAGGTGGGGCGAGCAAATTACGGTATCTATGCCCGCCGACCATTTGGACGCGCTTATGGCATCGCTTGGAAGAGTCAAACAAGAAGTGTCGATCAGGCAACGACCACAGAAACTAGTATTTAGCTTTCGAGGGCTGCAATCTTGGTCGGCTTCGAACGTCCCTGGTCAGGAGTATGTGTTTGTTATTCTCGATGGCTCTACTGCTCTGGCAGCGCCATACGCTGTGCCTCCGAAAATGGCAGAAGAGCTAGCTTCGGCGCTGTTGTCTGCCGCTGATGTCGCACGAAAGCAACGTCGGGACAATTGATCAACCTAGAAGAAGGTAACCCTAAATGGGAGATTTTCTTGGTTGGATAGCCAAGTCATCCGTGAGGGTGGATCGATCTCAATCTGTCGATGCTGAAACCGTCACTCTCGGTTCGCATACTCTTGAAAATTGCTTGCCCGTAAGATCCGAAGATCAGGCCGAAGATGGAATAGGAAGGTCAAATCTTATGCATCTGCATCTAGCTGCCGCTCAGAAATCTGAATCGCATCGGAAGTTTACTCCCGGCCGATATTCCTGGAGCGAAGTCCTGGATCAACTACGTGACGAAATCGCCGTGCTGTTGACGATGGGACTTGATCGGACCGAAATTGCTCGCAAGCTCGACATATCGGAGGCGGATGTCCGTGCGCTCGGCCCCAAAATACGTACGGGAGTCATGCGCCGCGATCTCTCCCGGCGGGCTGTCATTGCGCTGTTGAACGGTCGCCATGCTCATCTCAGCGGACGAACAGTTGGCAACCGAGTCCAACGCCTTATTAGGATCGCGTCCTCCTACACCCGTGAGGAACTGCTCATGGAGCCCGGTGTCGGAATCGTTACCGCAATCGAGATCGAGCTGTGGCTCGAAAAGCGGGGATGTTCGTTGGTAAAGGAATTCGTCGCGGATGATGGTATCGATAGAGTGGCGACCAATCCTATGTGTTGATAGCAGCTCTCATGGCCATTGTAATTTCAAATCGGCGCAGATTTTTTCGCCGCTGTATCGCTACGGCGCTTTGACGGACATTATTCTGCATTTGCGCCGACAATGCCCTGCGCGTTTCCGCTCCGATCTGTCGACAACGCTTTCTATCGTACCGGGAAGTGTATGACAGCAGGTGGTCGTCGAAGGAAACTACGGTTTCCAAGGGACGAGCCGTCGGTTTGCGCTCTACCTCGTGTATCGTCTTTTTTCTGATAGCGGAGCATGGTAGGAGTGCCCGTACACGCAGCCTGTTTTTCGATCTGGACGGCGCTACAGAGCCTTGTCGAACGCTTTGGGCTGATGATCCCTGAAATGGTAAATTGGTCGGCATCTATGATCCTGTTTTCTGTTGAGCCGAGATGTGAACGCAGTGATGTTTAGAACGTCACTGAGGACGATTTCGCTTGCGGTCACGCTGACTGTCTTGTCGCTGGCTTCCCCCGCGATTGCGCAGCAGAACAGCGCGCCGCATCCGACGGCGCCATCCGCGCCGACGCCGGCATTTTCCGCACCGGCAACGACGGTTCAGGCGCCCTCGTCGCCCTCCGGCGCATCGGGACCGTCTTCCACCGAGGCCGCGCCGTCCCCCGCCGGTGACGCCGGCGCCAACCTGCTGGAGCAGGCGTCACCTCACGACCTGTCTCCGTGGTCGAT
>NZ_JAVDPZ010000019.1:0-74453 GCF_031453995.1 Nitrobacter vulgaris
CCAAAGGGATCAACCTAGCCACTGGACGGTTTTTACTCCGCCCGCACCGACATCACGCCGGCGCTCCGTGGCCTACTTTGTCACCGCCACGCACAGGGTGCACCTTTCACTTAAACGGAATCTCAGCCTTGAAAATCCTTTCTATCCGCCCGGCGCCTCCGGGTTCGACGACGCTTGCGCGCGTTGACGTGGAGCCATCGCCTGGCACCCGCATCTACGGCGTTCGCGTCACTCGCGCCGATGACGGCACCTATCGGGCTTTCGGGCCGTCGAACGATCGTGGTCGCACGTGTGCGTTCGATCATGACGTCGCTAACCAGATTGCAAAACTGACCGTTGGAGCGCTGTCGCAGCATGAATGCACTAGCCGCTAAAACCGATCCCCTCGAATCTGTAATCCATCTTCGACGCGGCCTTATTACGCACGGCTATCGAGTTGTCGTGACAGAAGGCAAGCGTGCGCAAGGAAAGAACTGGACGCATTCGCGCTGGTCTGCCGACCAGATGGAAGGTTTAGCAAGACTATACCCGTACGCCACCAATACCGGCATTTTGACGGGAGAAGTCGTTGCGATTGACGTCGACACGCCGGATCCCGGCGTAGCTGACGCCATCAACGCCATGATTGCCGAACTGCCGGCAGCGACGGATGCTCCATATCGCATCGGCAAAGCTCCGAAACGATGTTACCTTTTCCGCACAACTTCACCGCGGGCGAAAAGTGCAACTGGTGCCTACATCATCAATGGCCATAAATGCCAAGTTGAGGCGATGGGGACCGGCCAGCAGGTAGTCGCCTTCGGCACGCATCCCGAAACGCTACGCGATTATGTGTGGTTTAACGGCAGTCCGGCCGAAACTGCCGTTTCACATCTACCCGAGATCGACCACGCCGAGGTTGATGCTTTGGCGCGCGCGGAGGCCTATTTCGCCAAGCGGGGCGAGTTGGTAAAGCCAGCCAGCAAATCGCACGCGAACGACAACGAGCGCACCTCAGGTTGCAGCGACCATCCCTGGTCGCTACTCAACCAGCGTGCGTATGACAACCTCGACGCATGGGTGCCGCAATTGGGGCTCGAAGGTCTTCGTCGATATCGCAACGGCTATCATTCCATTGCCAGCTTTAGGCCAACCAACAGCACCACTGCAAAAAAGCGCGGGCGCGCTCTTAATATCCAGTCTATTGGCATCGTTGATTATGCCGACAACAACACCGGCTATTCACCGATCGATCTGGTGGCGGTGTGCCTGAGGCTGCAGGATCATCAAGCCGTTGATTGGCTGAAAGAACGTGTTGGTGAACCTGACGACGGTACACGTCCGGTTAACGTCGACGGCTTGCTGCGAAAGTCGCAGGATACCCCCCTCGCGGCGAATGATGACGCGCCTAAGCCGCGCTTCAATCTGACATGGTTCGATGACATTGAAGCCGAAAAACCTAAGGCTTGGGTCATAAAAAATGTTCTCGGCGAAGGTGAGCATACGACGATTTCCGGCCTGCCGGGCACAGGTAAGTCCGTCGCAGCGACTGACATCGGATGTCATGTCGCGTCGGGTATTGATTGGTTCGGAAGGAAGGTGACGCAGGGGCTTGTGCTATATATCGCTGCGGAACGGAAAGCACTAACCGAACGTCGCATGATGGCGTTTCGCAAACATCATGGCGTCACAGATGTTCCGCTGCTCGTTCTAGGTGGCCGGCTCGATCTGACGTCCTCGCTCGTTGACGCGAAGGCACTCGCGGCCGTCGTTAAGCAGGCGGAGTGGGATTGCGGCCACAGGTGTGTCCTGATCGTAATCGACACCCTGACCCGGGTATTCGGCGGAGGCGACCAGAACACTAGCAAAGATATGGGACGCTTTATTCAGGCGTGCGATGAGCTAATCCGGCTGACCGGTGCGCACGTCACTGTCCTTCACCACACCGCATGGTCCGGCGAACGTGGCAAGGGCGCTATCGATCTTGATGGCGCGGTCGATGCCAGCTTTTTGGTCGTCAAGAACGCAGGCACGTACACCTTGAAGTGCGACGGCACGAATGACGGTGATGAAGGCACCATTGCAACGTTCACGATGCAGTCTGTCGAACTGGCGAAGGATGAGGACGGCGAGCCGACGACGGCACCCGTGATTGTGCCCGGTGAAAGCGTTGCGACTAAGCTGGTATCGAAGGGCCATGCTAAAGACGTTCTGGCTGCGCTGCGAACTGCTGTCGAGGAGGATGGTGTTGAGGCGGAAGGTCCAGACTTTCCGACCCGGACCATGGTCGTGAAGGAAAGGCAATGGCGCGGCGCATACTATGAGGCCGCTGCCAGCACAGCGACCGGAACCCTTCAGAAGCGCTTCGTCCGCGCTAAAGCTGACCTTATCGCAAAAGGCCAAGTGAACCAGATCGGACAATGGTTCTGGGCGGCATAGCCGGACAGCGGACATGTCCGGGACAAATTTAAAATGTCCGCCCGACATCAACCCGGACAGACAGGACAGTTCTTTAGAACTGTCCGCTGTCCGGTGTCCTGTCCGGTTTCAAGATTATAGAATTTAGAGGAACGCCATGAACCACGCCAATGACAACCAGCCGCGTAAGACCACTGGAGCCATTCCGCTCGCGATCCGCCTCGCCCGCTCGGGGCGAAAAGAGGATCTGAAGCGGCTTATCAGTTACGGCACGGTCATTGTTGACCCGACCTGGCTTTCTGCCGCGAGCAATCTTCCCGAGGTGGAAGGCGGGCCGTTGCCAGATCGCGTAATGGAATTGCGGCCCTCGCCGGACGAGATGGTGCGGCTTGCAGCAGAAGATGCTATCGGCGCCCGTGACGGCTACGGCCCTATCACCTCAGCGGAGCTGGATGCGCCGATGCGCGCCCGCCTGCGGTTCGACGCCAACGGTGTTGTTACAGAGTGGCGCGGTTCTGACGAGCGCTGGCACGCCGCTGCGGAGTTATTCAGGCAGCCCAAGGGTAAACGACGGAAATCAGACCAGGAGCGTCAGGATGACAATGCGAGACATCTAGCCATTCGCGGGAGCGGTGGCTTTCCGGAACGAATGCAGCGCAGTGCCACACCAAGCTATGGCGAGGATTTCCGACGATTGAGGGCAGCTTATTGGGTTCAGGCAATGGGCGTCGCGAATGATAACGCTAGGGTTGATATCGATCGTATAGGCGTTGGTGGCCGGCACTCATTTGATGAGGCTCGGAGTAACGCCGGATTATCCCGTGTGTCGAATCCCTCGGCACACTACTGTGATAGCGATGGGCGCCGAGTTTATGGCCTACCGCGTTCACTCTAATCCGCGTGCGATGCAGGGAGGCGCGGAGGGCGGCCACGATCTGGTCGAACGGCAAATCGTTGAGACCATTGACGCACCGCGGATCGATGCCGCCTTGGGTGAGCATGCGCGCGTGCTTGATCTGAGCATCGCTGGTCTGACGGCGCGCGAGATAGCTGCCGAGTTGGGCTTTGGCGATACTAAGCAATCGGAGCGCAAGGCTGTGGCTGCGCAAAATGCAGCACTAGCGGCGTTGGCGGATGTGGAGAAGTTGGCAGCTTGAGTTGACAACTAGTGCCATCCCGCTAGCCACATTTGCGGCACGAATAACACAGTGATAAATGTGACGCGCTATTGAGGGGCGGGGTATGACACATCGGCTCGGCGTTCAGCAGGGACAAATCCTTCTGGATGGATCTCCCATGCGCTGCAAGGTTCGTCACTTAACGGCCACGTCGGCGACGATACAAACGCTGGAAGCGCCTTCGATGCCAGCAATGTTTGCTTTGCGCGTCCCAAGTGCAGATATTGATGCGACGTGTCAAGTCATCTGGCGGGACGAACGCCGACTCGGCGTAACATTCATTCAATAGAAAAAACGTACTTACCCGTCCCTCGTCCGAGGGGTTGGACCGTATTCAAGTGAAGGCGTTCGTTGCCTTCCGACTTGATGTGCAAACTTTGCGCAGCCGCGGACGAACCCGTGCGCACTTTTTTGCACTCCTGAATATTGTTTTCAAAAATGTGAGGTCACAACAATGGTTCGATCGAATGCGATCGAAATCATCGCACGACACCTGAGTCTCAATGCAGGTCGGCTGGCGGCACTCGCGCAACGTGCCGCCGAGGCGGGTGAACTGCCGCGGGCGTGCGGTCGAGCTGTGCCGGATCTGTCGCCTGCTGGCCTGGCAAAGCTTTTACTTTGTGCGATTGCAGACCGCGGGCTGGGCAACGCTGCCACCAGCGTTCGAGAGTTTGCGGCGCTGCGTAACGAAGGTGGCACGACCCTGCTCGATTTGATTGAAGGCTTAATGTCGGGTGCGGTCTCGGTGGCCGGCGTACACAGTTTGATCGCGCAACTAGATCCAGCCGCTGTAACCGTCGTCACGGACGGCGGTAGGCTAAGCTACGGCCCCGAACGCGAGCAGAGCGCTGCCTCTCGCATCATTACTGTTCCCGGCGCCGCGCTACGCGCAATCATTGCCGAATTTCGCGGCAACGCCCTGCATCCGGCACCGCCACTTGCCTCAGTAGCAGCTCGCATATCCGCAACCGCCCATACAAAGGCCGCCTAAATTGCCACAAACATCATTCGCCCTCCTTACCAATCTCGGCCGCGCCAAGGAGGCGGCGGCATTCGCCAATTCAACGACTGTTGAGATCACGCACATTGCTATTGGCGACGGCGCAACGGTGCCGAGCGGCGGTGAAACTGCGCTCTATAATCAGTTGGCACTTAAGACGATCAGCGATCATGGCACTGTAGTTGGTGCTTCCAACGTTGCTTACTTCGATTGTTTTTTGGAAGCCGCCGAAGGCCCGTATACTATCCGCGAGGCCGGTCTATACGATGTCGATGGGGATCTGATCGCGATTGCCCATTACGATCCTCCGATTAGTAAGCCTACTCCTGCGAGTGGCCAAACTGTCGAAGGCACGATTCGGCTTGAGGTGGCGTTTAGCAACGTTGCCAATATCACCATTTCGATTGATCCTTCGATGAAGGTTGCATTGCAACGGCTCACAGTATTGCGGTGGATACCGATTATCTCGATGTCGCTGGCAACTCCGCCCGCGTCTCCAGTTGCTGGCGATACTTACGTAATCGCAACATCGCCGACTGGTTCGTGGTCTGGGCAGGCCGGTAAAATCGCGGAATACACGACCGCGGGATGGGCGATTATCGCGCCGCCTAATGGACACGGCGTCAGCTTGCCGGATGGACGCGTGTTCGAGCGCGTGTCTGGTACGTATGTAGAAAAGATCGCGCTGGATTCGCAAAGCGGGAAGTGGGTCTATGCCGCGGATAGCGGCACGGCAAATGCTATGGTCGTCACCCTCGATCCGGTACCGGCCGCGCTAACATCTGGCATGATTGTCAGAGTCAAGAAGTCGGCGAACGCCAACACGGGCGCTACCACTCTGAATGTGAACGGTCTTGGTGCGAAAGCGGTCGCGCGCCTTGATGGTTCAGACATGCGTCCCGACGACCTACCGGCGAACATGCCGATTACTGCGCATTACGACGGGACGATCAATAAATGGGTCGTCGTGAACT
Organism: Nitrobacter vulgaris; assembly: GCF_031453995.1. Classification (NCBI taxonomy): domain Bacteria; kingdom Pseudomonadati; phylum Pseudomonadota; class Alphaproteobacteria; order Hyphomicrobiales; family Nitrobacteraceae; genus Nitrobacter; species Nitrobacter vulgaris. The sequence goes on from NZ_JAVDPZ010000019.1 coordinate 5,550, forward strand.
TTGTCGGCAACTACGCGGCGAATGGTCCATTTTCAGAGGTTAACCTTTTCGGAGGAAGTGGAACTCTGACGGTTCCGCACGCTACCTATACAAAAAGATCGTTCACGTCGGCGACGATCGGCGCGCACGGCGATGTTTCATTGGTGAGTGGCTCGTGCAAGATCCTGACGGCGGGACGATATTTTGTGACCACGACGGCGATCTGTGGGTCCGATCCAGCAACTTACCCCGTCGTAGGGCAGTACCCTTCAGCCATCCTGAAGAATTCATCGCTCCTGTCGAACGGATCCGGGTTCGCGATGGACACCGCCAAGGTAAAAGAAGTTTCCGGATCAAATGTTTTTGTGGCTGACTTCGCGGCCAACGATTTGCTCGACGCCGCGATATACCAAGGGAGCGCGGGCGCGTCTTCGGCTTCGTTTTCCACCAGCGTTGCGATGTCAATAGTGAGGGTCAGATAATGCTGACGTTTTCAATATCCGCCGAAAATGTAGGCATCCTCTCAACACGCCTTACCGATGCCTTTCCTGGCGCGATAGTTGCTTACGATCCGGATGAATCCACGGCTACCGTTGCTGATGAGTTCGCAACCGCTGCTCAGGCGATCATTGCTTCCGGCTTTGACCCGACTAAAGATGAGCTTAAGACCCATGCCGCGGCAGTTCGCTACGCCAAGGAGATCGCGGGCTGCGCGGTCGGCGGTGTCACCTATCCGAGCGACCGCGACACGCAAGCCAAGCTGACGGCGGCAGCGTTGTTCGCACAGGTCGACAACACTCAGATGTTTCGATGGAAGTTGGCCGATGGATCGTTTTCCGATGAGTTGTCAGCAGCTCAGATGATCGCGATTGCTGCCGCGGTCGGTGGCTACGTCAACTCGTGCTTCGCTGAGGAGGCGGCAGCCGTGGCAGAGATCGAGTCCGGCACTATCACCACGCGCGAAGATGTTGATGCGGCGTTTTCGGAATAGGAGGAAAGATGCCAGCCACACCGAAACTCACCGAAGAAAGTTTAAAACCAATCCGCGCAGCTAGCGCGGTTCTCGACAAAGCAACCGCGCCAATGCGCGTCACTTCAGCAGCGTTGAAGCGCATTACTGCGCCTGCGCGCGCTGCAATCCAAGCGGCAAAGCCAAGAGGGCACCAATGAGCGAGTCCGACACCATCACGATCGCGTTGTCAAAACCCGTCACCCACGGTGATAAGACAGTCGCCAGCCTGACATTCAAAGAAGCGACCGCGGGAGATGCCTGCGCCGCTGAGATCGTCACCGGCGATTTCCAGCGCACGTTGGCCTTGTTGGCAAGTATGGCGAACGTGTCGCTTCCTCTTATGAAGAATGTGTCACTGCGCGACGTGCACGCGATCACCGCAAAGGTAGGGCCTCTAATGGGGGAAGCGCCTGCGGCGGGTGGATCGACCTGATCGCATTCGTCGCGTCTGAATTACACACTAGCGTGGATGTTATCGAGCGCTGGAGTACAGCGAAAGCAGTTCGCTACTATCAAGCCGCGATCCGATTGCTTGAAGCCAAGCAAGGTAAGCCTGAGAAGCGCGAGTCCAAACTCGCGCGCGACGCCAATACCGCCCTCGACGCTGCGTTCACAAAAGCCAAGGAATCCTGAGTGGCTACCCTTACTTCTAAACTTATTGTTGAACTTTTCGATAGGGTGACTGGCCCGGCAAGAAGAGTTAGCGCCGCGTTGAATGGATTGACTGCCGCGAGCGCGCGCAATTCGGCGCGGCTCTCTGCAATCAGCGGCAAACTTCTTGGCACGGGCGCCGCAGCTTTCGCCCTGGGGCAAAGGTTTGTCGGCTCCGATAAAAGTCGGCGCTCAATTCGAATCGCTCCTCGAAGATATCAGACAAAAAGGCAGCATGGTGGCGCCTGAATTGAAGGCGCTCGGTCTAAGTCTGCGCGGTATCGCTTCCGCAACTAACCAACTTCCGCTCGACACAGTAAAAAGCTTTAGCGAATTGCTGGGGCTCGGCCTAGGTGGTTCTGACTCGGAAAACATTACGGCCGCACTAGCCATGCTTCCGGCGATAAATCGGGTTGCCACCGCTTATAAGGCCAGCAGTGACGATGTCGCGAGAGCTGGGCAGGCCGCATTTATGAATCTGAAAGTCCCCGCGGCGGAGGTTGGCGCCGCATTTGATGCAATGGCGTCGGCCGGCAAGGCCGGCGCCTTTGAGCTTAAGGACATGGCGAAGGAATTTCCGTCGCTAACGGCCTCCGCTCAAGCTCTGAAAATGAACGGTGTTGATGGCGTGGCAAAACTCGCTGCTGCGCTACAGATAGCGAGAAAGGGCGCTGCGGATGGTTCTGAGGCCGCCACTAATACCGCGAACCTGATGCAAAAGGTCATCTCGCAGGAGACAACCAAGAAGTTTAAGAAACTTGGCATTGATATTCGCGGCGAATTGAAGAAAGTCCAGAAAGAGGGTGGCGATATCTTCGAATGGATTTCTGGCGCGGTTAATCGTGCCACAAAGGGCGATCTCTCGAAAATAGGAGACTTGTTCGAGGACGCGCAGGTTCAAAAGTTCTTGCGGCCTCTGCTTCAGAATCTTGCAGAGTATAGGAAGATCCGTGACGCGGCGCTCAAGGCGAGCGGCGAGACCGAGAAGGATTTCGCCGAGCGCATCAAAACTGCAGAGGCCGGGATGACCCGGTTCAAATCCGCGGTGCAAAATCTAAATATCGCACTCGGCAGCGCGCTGTTACCGACCTTCAATCGGCTGCTTGACGGTGCGCTCACTCCGCTAACAAACAGATTTGCGAAGTTTGCCGAAACGCATCCTCGGCTCGTGAGTGGTGTTGCGTCCGTTTCCGCCGGCTTGATCGGCTTGCGCCTCGCTGGCCTTGCTGCAGCGTTCGGTTTGCGTTGGATGTGGGGAGGTGCGCTCGCGACTGCGGCAGGATCGCTACGCCTAGTAGCTGGCGCAATCGGACTAGTGACTAGCGCGACCAAGCTACTGAGGCTTGCCTTGATCGGCACAGGTGTCGGTGCCGCGTTAGTATTGCTGGGCACCGCGGGCGCGTTCATCGCGAACAATTGGAGCGGAATTGGAAAGTTCTTCGATTCGTTCGGCGAAAGCCTTAAGCGCAACCTTGGGCCTGGCGCCACGCAATCTGTTGATTGGATTCTAAACAAATTCCACGAGTTGTCCGGCATGTTCGATAGCATCACCGGCAAGATAGACGACGACGTGTGGAGACGTTGGGGAGATGGCGCCGGCGCAGCGGTAGCGTTTGTGATCGCGAAGTTAGGAGAAGGAGACTGGGCCGGCCTTGGCGCTACGATTGGTAGTAAAATTTGGGCTGGCATAAAATCTCAAATTGGCAATCTATTCTCAGATATCAAACTGCCCTCGTTTGGTAGCGTTGTCCGCGGCATGGCTAACGGACCAGGCGGCGCACCTAAGTCCGCAGCGTCGACGATGCCATCCGTTCCTATTTCGAAGCGCGCCCTCGGCGGGCCTGTTCGCAGCGGCGGCTCCTACTGGGTTGGCGAGCGGGGGCCTGAATTGTTTCGATCGCCTGCCTCGGGGCATATAAGCAGTACGCTTGATACAGTGCGCGCGATCAAGGCGAATGCGCTGTCGGGTGCAGGTGGTGGCTCGGTGAGTAACAACGTCTCTATTAATGTACACGCTGCGCCAGGCCAGTCGCCCGAAGCTATCGCCTCGGCGGTTGAGCGACGCATGTCAGAAAAGCTGAACGCGTTATCGCGTGGCGCCTTCAGCGATGGAGTTTATTAGGATGCCTCCCACGGCCACGACGTTGGCTCGTGGTGCGCGTTCAGCGCGGCGCGGTCTTGCAACGTGATCGCAATCAATCGCACCGACGCCCCCCGGTCTAGGTTCCTCTAGTACCCCGCCACCCATGCGGGGGCGCGCCACCCCGGAATTTCGCTCGTTGCAAATTTTTCTGTAGGCCGCTTCCTTCCTATTGAGATGGTTGATGATTTTGAAGACCGCGCGGATCCTCTACGAGCAAAGGGGGTGCGCTCATTCGGATTACCCGCGCAACTCGCGAAAAAGGAAATCGGATGGTTTTGAATGAGCAAGCCTAAATTGGTTCAGCGAGCATGTTGTGGGGTTGGCGCATCCCTCCGACGAGGATACGTCGCACCTTCTAACGTGGATGTGTCGTTCGACATCGCTGGCGTGAATGGGCCTATCATTTCCGAAATTGAAGATCATCAGATCCAACGGACCACCTGTATTCACGAAGCCGCACACGCCGTTTTCGCTCACGGTTTTTCGCTGCGAATTGCATCGGCGTCGGCCAAACCGCCAGCGCAGGTGATCTACTCGACGCCCTGCGCGCTATCTCCCGTCGAGCGTATTGCAGTTCTGTGGTCCGGCCCAGCAGCAGAGGCCGCCGCAATGAATTGTCGCATTACCTTGAGCACACTTGACGAGGCTGATTACTTGAACCGCGTTCGCCAGCTTTCGTTCGGCGGTTGCGACGAATGCCAGATGGCATTGACGGCATGGACCGCGAACGGCCTCGACGCCGGTATCGAGGCGGCGCGGGCTGTATTTCGTGAGGGCCAGCTGCTCGCTTTGAAGTTGCTCTATAGCCGCGCCGTGCGCACGGCGATCAGCTCGCTCGCCGACAAGCTATCCGAGGGTGAAATAATCGACGGCGCCACCTGCCATGACCTAATCGAAAAGCACCTGCCGTTTAGGTCGCTGCGCCAATCAAAGGATCAAGACGAATGAACAAGAATATTACGAGCCTCCCCAAATTCGGGCGCGCGGCTGAGGTTCGCGCTGCGAGCTTCAACCAGAAAGACAATAGCGTTGAGGTTGTTTGGACTACCGGAGCGACAGTTCGACGCTTTGATTGGCGTACTGATCGCTTCTACTCCGAAGTCCTCGTTGTCACACCATCCGCCGTTCGCCTCGATCGCTTAAACGCTGGCGCGCCATTTCTCAACACGCATTCAGATTCCGACCTGAGCGATGTAATCGGCAGCGTTGTTCCTGGGTCCGCCAAACTTAAGGGCGGCAAGGGTATTGCCCGTATCCGCTTATCGAACGCATCTAGCGATGCGGACATTGTGTCCAAGATTCGTGATGGCATCATTCGCAACGTGTCGGTTGGCTACATCATTCATCGTGTTGAGAAAACTGAAAACGTAGATGGCGCGGATGATGAATGGCGTGTGGTGGATTGGGAGCCGCTTGAGATTAGCGCTGTTCCCATTCCGGCAGACGCCGGTTCGCAGATTCGCAAGAACGATGACAGGGCTCAGATGCCTTGTGAGTTCGTTAGCGGAACGGCCACAAGCCGTAATGAGGCGGTGCTGGCACGTATGCGATGCCGACAGCGTATGGCCGGCCTCAATTGAAAGGAGTTCACGAAATGATTGCCCGGAAGAAGAAATTCGCTGACATCAGCACTGCGGCCGATATCGAGGCCGCGCTCGCTGAGTACGACATCGCCACCCTTGAGGCCAGCCTTGCCGGCGCGCAACAGCGCCGCACCGATCTTTTGCTAACTGGAACGGATCCGGAGATCCTCGCAGCTGAAGGCGAGGCAACGAAAGCACGCCTCGCGCTGGATCGCGCTGTGGCCGCGGTTTCTGAATTGACCCGGCGATTGAAGGAGGCGCGGGAGACAGAGGCGCGTGCTGCCGCGCAGAAGCATCGGGATGAAGCCGTTGCTGCTGTGGATAGGGTGGTTGCAAGGATCCATAGCGAGTACGATAGCCTCGCGCGCGCAATCGCCTCCTTGGTTCAAGAGGCTGTTGCTGCCGACTCGGCGGTGCATGCGGTCAATGACGAAATATTCCGTGGCGGCAATTATGAGAGCCTCGAACTCGTTAAGTTCGTTCACGACCATTTGGGTTGGGCGGAGAAGTTTTCGTCGCACCACAAATTTGGTGGGTCGGTATCGTTGCCGGCAATCGGGACGTTTCCTGGCGTCGGCGATCCTACACGGTGGCATGAGAAGTTAGGCGCATTATGAAGATAAACGACCGCGCCATTATCCGCTCTCGCGAACTTGCAACGCCTCTTGCGCGATTGAAGGTGTTAGCGCCGAGGCTATTGGAGATCCTGCCGGACACTATTGGTGGATGCGCCGAGAAGCTTGGAGCAACGCGGAGGGAGGTAGAAGACGTGCACCAGTTCGTAATTGATGATGTTTGTTACCGAGATGGACGATTGGTGGCGAGGGGATGAGGTGAGGGAGCAACACATCCACCGCGCACCAGTAGCACCATTAGGTGTGTGGTTGCGCGGTGGATGTGCGACGACGCCGACCCGCTCTCGCCGGTACGAAATTAGGTAGCCTTCGTGAAGAGGGTCAAAACGCCTTCCTTGTCGATATTGATAGCTACAACCTGAGCCGAGTTACGACCTTTTGCCTTAAGTGCGGATATGGCCTCAGGCGTTGCCTCGATTGTCTTCCGCAGGGAGCTCATTTGCTCCTGCTTCGTATGCGCGACAAGGTCGTCGACCTGTGAGCGCACATCTCCTTTCAACTCTTGAACATCAACAACCTGAATACTTCGAATCGCTACACCTTCCTCGGACTTCGTCTGGGACTGTGAAGGCGCAGGCGCTGCTGCCAAGGGCGGTCCAGCCAAAAGCAAAGCGAGGACTGTTGAGAAAAATGTGGACGTTCGCATGATCACTCCCGTTTTAGGTGACGATGCATACGAAATGCATCGTCGGAAAATGTCGAACGTCAGAGGATCATACGTCAATTCGGTGGACCCGATGTGACCGCAATGTGCAAAGCGAACCCACTTTGGTATCGTGTCCAACATCCAGGACCGCCGTTAACTACTATCGATTTTCGCCGTAACGCGTCAAATGGACCACGCGTTGGCAAATCTGACTGACGACAAGGCCGATCATATAGGAATGAGGACCGGCTCGGTGAGCCGATCGTGCTGCGCCGATCGAAGGTACGACACGATAAACAGGTGGAGGGCCGCACAGTTAAGTTGCCGTGCGGCCCTTTTGATCCCTACAAATTAGGCTGCGAAGTACACGATATAGACAACCACGAACGCAGCCATGACCATGCCCGTGCTTGCGAGAAGCACGTTACGGACCGTCGGTCCACGCTCTGCGCCTCGCGCGAGGAAGGGCAGGCAGGGACCATCAAAAAGACGAACTATCGAGCAAGTCCTGGCGGCCGCTAAAGTATAATCCGGTTCCGCGAAATCAAGGTACGGATTCGCGTACTTGTTGTCCTAATATTTACGTCACTAGGTTACTGGCAACGCTTCGGATAGGAGAGCCGCAAGCCCGATCACGAGATTTTCTAGTTCAACGGGCGAGCAGCATCAAGCAATGGACCAGGTTATCGTCCCTGTTTTGTTATTTACCAGCGCATTGATAGGTGCGGCCGCAGGATCGCGCTTTAAAGTCTACGCTCTTGTGCCCGTAGCGATATTGATCGCTCTCGCCTTTGCCGCCGTCCTACACAAGAACGATTTCGGGGCCGAGAGCGGCATTGCCACTATAATCGCGTGTCTGGTCGTGAACCAGGCAGCCTATATAATCGTCCAGATATTCACTCCGGCAGCCAATCTACTTTCCAATGAGGTATCCGACAGCGACCCAAGCTCCGGTCGCGAGCAGGGTGTCCGCAGCGACAACGGCGATTATCGCAATCAGAAGCCATCCCCATCGGGTGCCTTCAAAGCCAGCTTTTATATCCGCAAAAGGTAGCAAGGTCTTACTGGCTTGGTCGATGGGCATGACGGCTATGGATCCTGAGGAGCGGGCGCAGCAGCAGCCCGCGGCCTGACCGGCGCGCTTCCAACTCAGTTCCCTTATGTTGGTTCCTTAAATTAATTGAATTGAACCTAAAATGCGTCATTTCGCCCCTCACGATTCTTGTGGACGGCAAATCACCGATCCCTCGCCAGTTTTCTCTTCCCCCAATTGCGGCTCTTCCGGGTTGCCGATCGGCGGTGGAGTGTCGCCGTAGACGGCCCGATAGAAGTTGATCCGTGCCATGAATACGAAGGGGCCGCCGTGCTCGGCAGCCTCGTGGAGCACTCTTGCGGCGCGCTGCCATGGCTCGGTGTTGCGCTCTTTCTTTGGCTAATCGCATATTCCGCCGCTTCGCCAAACGTCCGTATCGTGCTGCCATCTGGCATAGGAATCGGATCAGCGAAGCGGTGGGACCAGTTCACCACATTGCTGTCTTTCCTGTCGATTGCGGGCTTTCGATCATCACTATGATGCAGCGCGTCAATACGAGCGCATCGCGTCGTAAGCGTGAGCGATGAATAAGACGGCGCTGACCAAAAACAGTGCGGCGACTGCGGTTTCCATGACGCTTCCCTTAATCGTTTTGGGAAAACGTAGCTGCTCAACGTTTCAGATCGATTTCGTGAGGCTAGTAAACGTGTTTCATCCCCTCTGCGCGGGTCATTTTTTTGAAAGGGCCTTTCCCACGACCGCCTGATTGCTTCCGGCCGGTCTCGCCAGGTCGTCTTGACGGCGCTGCCAGTCAGACGGCTTATGGGTTTAGCCCATACGCATTGCCTTCCTTAGTACCGCGAATAGCCTCCGGTACAGACGGGAGGGCCGCTTCACTGCGCGCCACTCCTCAATTGCGCTACTGATATCTTCAGGCAGACGTACACCGACGGTGGGCGCCTTATCCGTCAGATAATGGAATGGACTAAGGCACCATAATCGGCGCGCGGTTCCTTTCCGCCCATTCTCGAAGCCTAACCACTGCCAAAAGGTTTTTCGAGCCGAAGTTGTGAGCTACATGGCTCGCCACAATGATGAATGCGTCGACCGTCTCGGTCGTGTTGGGCTGAAGCTCCTCGACTGCCATGGTGATGTCCTTGTCGCGGTGCAGCTTGCCGTCCGATATCAGCCGCTTCGCAAGTACAGTCATGCGATCCACCAAAGCAGGATCAAGATCGGCGCCTTTCAGAGGTTTGATCCGCAATACGCCAGACTCAGCGCGCACTTGCTCCCACATAGTTTCTCCACAACCGAGTTTAATGCTCACTCATCCAGTTTGCTGATTATGCTATCCGCATGGAGGCGAAGCATAAAAGCCGCAAAGCAACCGGCGGCGATCGAGATTAGATGCTTGAATGCAAGGGGAGAGAGAACTGGATAGACCGTCGAATTGTAAATTGCTGGATCTCGATAGGTGTCCAATGCCGGCACGATAATGCCGCCCACGGCAGCCGCAATCGCAAGTCCATTCCAGAACGATGCCCTTAGTTTTATGCGTTCGCTCACTTCTTCACCTTCAGTCCCAACTCAACCAGCCTCCGAATAGCCTCACTGCGCGATGGCTTATCGGGCTGGCGCGTGGCTCAATGCAGCGTCGGATAATCATCTGAGATAACTTGCGCGAGCCCTTCGGACTCCACGCTCGCTAAAAAGAAATCATAGGCAGCTTTGTCAGTTTCGAATTTCTCATCCCAAACGGTTGATGTGTCATCCTTGTCGACGACTTCAAGCACCCAGTGGGAGTCCTCTTCGAGACGATATATGTGAACCTGGACCGTGATTTCGTCGCGCGTAAACGAGCCGGATAGCGGAGAGTCGATGAGCTTCGGGTCGTCGCTCATTTCCCTTTCCCCCTCAATCCCATCTCCACCAACCGCCGAATCGCTTCCGGCCGTGATGGTTTTGGCTCAGGTCGTTTCTCAATCCACTTATCGACGCCCTGCATCTCGTCCGGAGGCATCCGCACCATTACAGGCACAGCGTCCACGCGCGGTCTTCCCTGCGGACGTTTTCTGATACTAGAAACTATTGACTTAGTCATTCTTACCTGATATCAGAAAAGACAGGCCAGAACAAGGTTGCAGCCTTGTCCTGGCCCTAACCCCAGCGCGAAAGGATCTTCTGCGCCATGGCTACCCAATCCAATACCACACCCGCCACCGACGCCCATAACTCCAAGTCCTTCGATGACAGGATGTGCGAACTCACGACTGCGACCAAGATGCTGATCGATCACCTAGACAGGATTTTTGATGCCGGACTCGAACTCACTCATAAAGAGAGCGATGACGTTATGAAGGAGTGTATGGCAGCACAGTGGATTGCGCAGCGCCTCGACGAAGACGCCCATACTGTGTGGCATGAGTTCGATCAGGACAACGACCAGCCCAGTATTGTAAAATTCAAGCAAGCGGCGGAATAGCCACCACTAAGCCCGCCTCGCAAACGGGGCGGGCTTCCTCCGCGGGGGCGTTGGAGAAAAGACCTGCCTCATGATGCAAACGAGAAGATTGCCCTTTCACCGATGGAAGCTGCTCATCTTTGTGGTCGCTGCCATTCTGCAACTTCCTACCGCTGCGCTCAGCCAAGGCAAAAGGCTTGATCCCTCCGAATGGCCGTTTACGTCGATGGGGCGTGTCAACGTCATAACCGGAGCAGGACGCCGGTCTCAATGTACCGGAACCCTAATTGACTCTCGTCACGTCCTCACCGCGGCTCATTGTCTCTTCAATGCCGCACGAGGCACGTGGGCTCACCCTACCTCCATCCACTTTGTGGCCGGTTACGCGAAGGGTGAATTTAAGGCTCACTCTCTAGCAGCCTCTTATGTGAAGAGTGAGGAGTTTGAGGTGACGCCGCCGCTACAGCCCGCGATGGCGTCTCGAGACTGGGCGGTTATTGAGCTTGCTGAGACGATTGACCTCAAACCGATCAGAGTTCAGCCTGCGAGCGAAGGTGACGTTGCATCGTCCGGGATCGTGAGGGCTGGTTATCGAGGTGATCGCGCCCACATTCTGACCGTTCAGCAGGACTGCTCGGTCAGGCCCATCTCTACTCCCGCTGCCCTCCTGCTTCATACGTGCAGCTCGGTTTCGGGTGAGTCTGGGTCGGCTCTCTTGAGGGTGGGGAGCGACGGTGAGCCGGAGATTGTTGGGATCCTTGTCGCCAGCTCTAAAAGCGAAAGCGCGACACCGTCATTGGCAGTACCGTCCAGCACTTTCGCAGCCGCCGTCAAAACGGCGCTCAGCCGGTAGACGCAACACGTCCAAAGCCGCTCACCGCCGCGGCCCGATCAGCATGTTTGCGGCGGGCCGCGGATCTTTCTACGGCGGTTCACTTCCCACCAATCGCCTTTGCGATCTCGCCACCGATGGCGTCGACAGCTCGCCGCGATGCTTCATCGGCGATATGGGCGTAGCGCTTGGTGGTGCTTGCGTTAGCATGGCCGAGGAGGGCGCCGATGGCTGGGAGACCATGCCCTTGCCCAGCGCCTACTGCTGCGAATGAGCGTCGCAGATCGTGCAAACGAGCCTCCTTCACGCCAGCGCGTTTGAGAATGGCTTGCCAAGGTCTCTTCAGGTCAGCGCGTGGTTTCTCCTTCTTAGTGCCGGCTGAATCTCCTGCGATCACAAATGCACCGATGCGCGGAATGTTCGTCAGGATGTCGATCGCTGCGCTTGGCAGGAACACTACCTTCTTTCCCGTCTTCGAGTCTGCCAGGCGCAACACGCCTTGATTGAGATCGACCTCTTTCCATCGAAGATCCAAAATCTCCCGCAGCCTGCATCCAGTCAGCATCAGCAATCTTATTGCGGCGGTGACGTGAGGTGACATTACGATCATCTGGCCTTTTGGCGAGTGCTTTGCGTCGCCAGCATTAACCGGCAGACCGACCGTTTCGGCTTCGTGCATGGCCTCACCAATCGCGCGCATTTCATCCGCGTTAAGAAAATGCTCTCGCGATTTCTCGCGATTCATATCGATCCCCGACGCAGGATTTTCGACCGCGGCCAGATAGCCTTGTTTTGCCGCCCAGCTATATGCCGCTTTTAACAACACCACCGAGCGATTGGCGGCATACTTCGCTCCACCGACCTTCGAATGCATCCGTTGAACGTCTATGCGCGTAACAGTGACGGCCTTCATATTTCCAATTTGAGGAACGATGTTGGTTTGTGCGAGCGAGGCGTACCCATTCGCCGTACGCTCCTTGCGCTTCTCGCGAGTTCGCCTGATGTAGAGTTCAAGCAGCTCTGCAACGGTTATGCTGGCTCTCTCGTCTGAGCGCTCGCTCGCAAGATCTCGGCCAAGGGCTGCATTGGCGATAGCCTTACGTGCAGCTTCACGGGCGGCGCTTGGCTTGAGCGTGCCAACCCGGCCTAGCTTCAACCGCTTCTTAGAGCCGCCTGCAACGGGACGAAACTCGGCAAAATAGGTGCCAGTGCCGGTGGTCGTCCGATAGAGGCCAAAACCGGCAAGATCGTCGTCGAAGTAATAGGTCGTTTTGTTCGGCACCGCCGACCTCATCAAGGTATCGACCGCCGGCCCTGTGATTTTTAGCTTAGTCATGACCTACCGAGATTTATAGCCACTATATAGCCAGCATTCTTGATACCGAGCGAAATAAATCAAGAGGGCATGGGTTAGATAGCATTGGATTTACGGTAATTACAGTAATGCCATCCAACGTCAGGAATGGCTATAAAACAGGCTGTTTCTGACTCTTAATCAGCGGGTCGTAGGTTCGAGCCCTACATCGCCCACCATCCAGTTCGTAGGGATCGAACTCGGTGGCACATCCGTCAATTTGTCGCGCATATTGCGGGGTTTTGGCGATGCGTTGAGTCTCTGCGCGCGTCTCTGGCCTCAAAAATCTTGCCAAAGAGCGCTCTGTCTCTGCATCGAAAATTCTCGTTCCTGGCCGAGCGGCGGAGACCGGTTCGTTGACTGGGTGAGGCAGCCAGTTCAACGCTCTGCAACCAGTCGGTTCAACGGGACATAGCCGGCGTTATGCTACCTTATTTAGAGTTTGGACGGTGGTGGTCTGCCCGTCTTCTTGAAATGTGCCTTGGGGAAATGCCAGAATCGTGGCGGGCGTCGGAGCGGCGTCCTTGTGCTTCTCGAGGTGCACCGCGTCGTCATCGAAGGCGGTGCCGTGCACGAACCTATTGTCGTTGAGGAGCTGGAGGCCGCGGCTGAAGAAGCAGGCGTCCCATATCCACTCGTAGTCCGCCTCGTCCTTCTGCATGACGCAGTAGTCGTGCTCGGCGAGGTCGGTCAGGTTCTCGGCCGTGTCGGTATCGCCCTCCTCTTTGCCCTCGAACTCGACGCTGAGCCTGTCGTCGTAGGCGCGGCGAAGAGGGTCTGAAATACGGTGAAGAGCAGGTGGCGGCAACGGGCGCGCGGAATCAATCGTCGTTGTCGTGTTCTGCTGCCGCGCAGACCTTTGAGTCCCTCATGCCCTTCTCGGCTTCGGCCCAAGTCTTGAGGGATCCGCGGCCGACCATGTCCGCCGCGACGGCCGGCCTCTCGTCGACGACCCTGCATTTCCTGGTCGCGGGATCTCGGACCACGTAGTATTCCCCGTCAACCGAAGTCTGGGCCAGGGCCGGCGCGGCCGCGAGTGCGATGAGCGCGCTTAAGGAAAATATCTTCACAGAATGCTCCTTTGCCAGAAGGGGAAGTAAGCTTTGTCTGGATCAATCGTCGTCCACGTCCGACTTGCAGGCCTCCATGGTCTTAACGCCGGCCTTCGCGTCGGTCCGCGTCTTGAATACGCCATGGTCCACGATGCTGGTCGCAACAGCCGGCTTCTGCTCCACTATGGTGCACTTCTTCGAATCGGGATCAAGGACGACGTAGTATTCGTCGACCGTCACCGCTTGCGCGAACGCCGATGTAGCGGCAAGGGCAATGAGCGCGCTCAATGCGAACCTCTTCATGGAAATCGTTCCTCCGTCTGGACAGGCAAGAACCGGGCGCCGCGCCTATCATTCCTCCGCGGAATGAACGCGCGAAAAGTCCCGGCGGCTGTCTCCGGCGGGGCTTAAATATTAAATAAGAGTGAACTGAATCAATCGTCGTGGTCCCGCGCCGGCTCGTCCGTCTCGCAGACCTCCATGGTCTTCATGCCGGTCTCGGCTTCGGTCAGAATGGACGGGCAGCGAACCCTCAGGCTCTTCACAATGCTATCACGCGCGCGTGAACGGGCGCCTTGTCGGGTTGCTATTCCTGGCCGTGCGCCCATGGTATCGGACTGCATTCCCTCGGAGGTCGAACATATGAGTAGCGTAAGACAAGGCTGGGTTATCGGAGGCGCGGTCATCGTGCTGCTGGTCCTCTTTTCCTCCTTTTACAACGGAACGGGCACGCATTACCGGCCCGCCGGGACTACCGCAGCGCAATCTGAGTGAGTTGAGCTGGTTTCGCAAAAACGAAGCCGCCAAGTCCTTCACGGGCGATGGCGGCTTCTTCTCCACTCAGCTCTGAGCGCCAAGTCCGGCGCTTAACGCCTCATCATCGGTTCTTTCGGAACGGGATGATGCGACACTTGTCCGACCCCTTATCTTTCTCCCGTACCAGCTCTTCCGGTGTTTGTTCCAGCTCCCGCTTGGGTCCCGCCGCGGGCGCCAGCTTGTCGTGAGCCGGCCGAACTCCGCTCCGCTGTAGGCGGGCTGGATGATGAAGAAGCTGTCGATGAAGCCCTCAAGCTTCACGTGTGGGCCATGGAACACCTCCACGTCCCATGCAACCTGCAAAGAAAAGAGCCCCGGAGGGTCGCACGAGGTCGCGAGCACGTCTCAGCTCTCCTTCCAAGCGGCTCCGTCGGTCGATGCAACCATTCAACGCGCATCGGAGTTATTTTCGTCCAAAGGAGAATAATGCCGATGTCTGAAATCAGAGAGCGTATGAAGGTTGTCGACAAGCATGGCGCGGAAGTCGGAATCGTTGACGAGGTCGAGGGTGACCGCATCAAGCTGGAGCAGGGTTCTGACAACCAGCACCATTACGTCGACAAGCAGCTGGTCGCAGAGATCGCGGGCAGCACGGTAAAGCTTTCTGTGGAAGCGAAAGAGGTCAAGAGGCGCTAACGGAGCGGGACCGGGCGACCACTTGCGCGGCGAGCCGCGCGTATATGGAAGCGGACGAGGGTGTGACAGGTACTCGCGCGGCAAGCCATGGAGCCGATCGGATGAGCGAGGAAGAAACCGGCTGGCCGGCCTTGCCCTATGGCGATTGGGCCGAAACATGCTCCGCGCTCCATTTGTGGACGCAGATCGTCGGCAAGTACCGGCTCGCACACACACCCTGGGTCAATCACTCTTGGCACGCCACACTTTATGTGACACCGCGCGGTCTGACGACGGGAATGGTGCCCGACGGCAAGTCAGCCATCACCTTGACCTTTGACTTCCACGACCATGCGCTGATCGCCGAAACGGCCGACATGCGTGAGAGCTTTCCGCTGGAGGCGATGAGCGTAGCCGACTTCCTGAGCCGGACGACCACGCTGGTCGAACGGCTTGGCGGCCGGATGGACATTCATGGTGTGCCGAACGAGATCCCCGATGCGAAGCCGTTCGCGCAGGACACCGCGTCTCGGCCCTACGACCGTAAGGCGGTCGAGCGGTTTCATCGGGCGCTGGTGCAGATCGATCGCGTATTCGCACGCTTCCGCACTGGGTACCTTGGCAAGGTCTCGCCGGTGCATTTGTTCTGGGGTTCGTTCGATCTGGCTGTGACGCGGTTCTCGGGCCGCAAAGCGCCGCTCCATCCCGGCGGGATTCCCGCGCTTCCCGATTCGATTACCCAGGAAGCCTATAGCCACGAAGTATCTTCGGCCGGTTTCTGGCCCGGCGGCGGCGGAGTGAATGAGGCGATGTTCTACTCCTACGCCTATCCGGTGCCCGACGGCTTCGCCGGCCGCTCCGTCAAGCCGGCGGCCGCCCGCTTCGACCAGAAGCTTGGAGAGTTCCTGCTGCCTTATGAGTCGGTGCGGACCAGCGCCGATCCTCAGGAAGACCTCACGAGCTTCCTGCAATCGACGTACGAAGCGGCGGCGGACCTAGCCGGGTGGGACCGGCAGGCGCTCGAATGCGACTTGGGCATCCCGCGGATTCCCACTGGTCATGCCGAAGCGCATCACAATCCATCGCCGATCTCCAAAAATCAGATTTAGTTTGCGCTTGCTGACTTTTCATTTTTGTCCTTGGAGGACCTCACGGCCGAGCCGACTTTTAGCCGGATCTGACATAGAGAGAGGGCCTCGCTTCCTGGGAACGCGGAGACTCTATCTGTCGTCGAGTCCGTCAAATGATACGACATCAGTGTCGCCATCCGAGGCCCCGTCAGCGATGTTGCGCTGCGAGGCCGATCCAAGGGTCATCTCACGCCACAGCAATGCTCGCTTCGCCCGAGAATGCCAGTCCTTTCTGCAGGAATCTCAACAATACCAATGTCGAACATCCGGCGGGAGCGGTCCTGTATCGCCTTCCATTCACGTGGATGCGGTGGTTAACTTAAGAGGCAAGATGTCGCTGGGTTTTCAAACGGGCTAGCGTAACCGCGCAGCAATGGCCTCGTTTAGATTTTTGGCTCTGGCATACGACCGACTGGCGTAGCCCGCGCATCCAGAACACAAGCGCTGAAGGAGAATATCAGATGCCGCCCCTCTACACGATGCCTGGCACCTGCTCGCTTTCCCCGACCAAATACCGCCGCAGTCAGCTGCTTTCGTCATTTCCAAGTTTCAGGCGAGCCTTTACAACATCAAAGCAGGCACCGTAACTCCGCCATGACTACTACTTCGAGCGGCGGTCGCACCAAGCGGCGTCCAAATGGGGGAGGCTCACCTGAGCCGCCGTGTCACCGTCCGCTTGTTCGGATCACCGTCAACCGCGAGGCACTTGCCGCCCTAGATAAGCAAGCCCTTGCCGCTCAACTCGGCATCGGCCTCGTCGCAGGCTGGCTGGCAAGCTGGATCGTCGGCGGTAGTGGGCTGCTGCGATACGCGCTCACTGGAGTTGTCGGCTCCTTTGTAGGCGCGTTTCTGTTAGACCGTCTAGGCATCGAACTTGGCATCCGGAACCCGCTCACCAGCCGGATTGTCACGGCAACTATCGGTGCGGTGCTGGTGATACTGGCTGCTCGGCTTGTCGCCTGAGTTCAATCATCTCACATCAGGTTCACGGTGGGGAAGAAAGTCGGGATTGCTCGACGCCGCCCGGCGCCGTGACCAGCGGCTAGAGCACAACTAGTCCCTATCGCAAACCTGGAGAAAGATTCACCGATCTCGCGCGCCGTCGATCTCGACGGGCACATTCTTTGTCGTCCAACCCTTGGCGGACTGCACCATCAATATCTTCAGATTTAATTTGCGGTAGGCACACCCCCAGCCGAACGTCTCCCGGCCCTCTGACCATTATCTGAAAATATCCGGAGACACTATTTCCTCCTGGATCGTCCAGCACAGCCGGCGAAAAAAACTGCTCGACGACGGCTGTCAGCAAGCTCGGTGTCCTAAATCGATTTTAAACAAATACCGTGTATGATTCTTTTCACTCTATCATCGGCAGTGGCCCCCTCCCACAGGGGGCCGTGGCTGAGAGGCCCGTAGCGAAGCGCGTCATAGTATCGCATCGGGCGTGATGCTTGCTTCAACCGCAACAGATCAACGAGTTTCCCCGTGCGCAAGAATTTTCCGGTTACCGACGCCGAATATCCCGTTTCCGACGAAACGCTGATCGTTTCCAGGACCGACCTCAAAGGTCGTCTCACCTACGTCAATGAGGACTTCATCGACGCAGCGGAATTTACGCCCGAGGAATTGATAGGCAAGGCGCACAACATCGTGCGCCACCCGGACATGCCGCCGGAGGCGTTCGAAAATCTCTGGGACACGCTGAAGGCCGAGAAGCCCTGGGTCGGCGCGATCAAGAATCGCCGCAAGAACGGCGGCTTCTACTGGGTGCTGGCGACCGCCTCGCCGATTCGCACAAACGGGCAAGTCACCGGCTATACTTCGATCCGCACCAAGCTTGCCGCCGACCAGCGCGCCTTGGCAGACGAAGTTTATGCAGCCATCCGCGAAAAACGGCCGCATCCGTACCGGATTGATGCCGGCATCATCCGGAAGCGATCGTTCTTCGACCGTTTCGGATTTTTCACCCGCACCATGCGGGCGCGAATAACGACGCTGATCACGCTGCAAGCTGCTTTTCTGCTCACCTGTGGTGTGCTGGGGACAGTCGTGGTTGGCGGGACGTGGGGGCTCGTCCTCGGCCTTCTTGCCATTGTCGGGTCGCCGTCGGATGGATCGTCGGGAGTCAGACGCTTCGCGCGTTTGAGGGGCCGATACATCATCTGAACGAGACCATGCTGAACCTCGTTCACGACAAATTCGACAATCGGATCGAAATCAAGCGCGACGACGAAATCGGCGTGGCGCTTCGCAACCTTCAGAACGTGCAGACGCTGATTCGATTCAGCCGGGAAGAAGTCAACTCCATGCAACGCCAGGCCGAGGTTCAGCGCAAGACGGACATGACAAAGATCGCCAATTCTTTCGAAGCGGCGATCGGCGAAATCGTTCAGGCTGTCGCGACGTCAGCGACCGCACTGGAAGCTTCCGCAACCACGCTCGCGTCGAACGCCGACCATGCAAAGGATTTTGCGGCACGCGTCGTCAACGGTTCGAACGAAGCCTCCTCGAACGTCAATTCGGTGGCCTCGGCCACGGAGGAGATGACCGCCTCGGTTCGCGAAATTAGCCAGCGGGTGCAGGAATCGGCGCGCATGGCGGGCGATGCCGTCGAACAGGTGCATTCGGCGACTGAGCGCGTTAGTGCGCTGTCGAGCGCGGCGGCGCGCATCGGCGACATCGTCGAGATCATCAACAATATCTCTGGTCAGACCAACCTTCTTGCCCTGAACGCCACCATTGAGGCGGCGCGCGCCGGGGAAGCCGGTCGCGGGTTTTCGGTCGTTGCCTCGGAAGTGAAGGCGCTCGCCGAGCAAACCGGCAAGGCCACCGGCGAGATCGGTCAGCAGATCAGCGGCATCCAATCCGCCACGCAGGAATCCGTCGCGGCAATCAACGATATTCGTAACTCCATCGAAAAGCTTTCGGGAATCTCCTCCGCGATCGCGTCTGCTGTTGAGGAACAGGGCGCGACCACCCACGAAGTCGCTCGCAACGTGCAGCATGCTGCGCAGGGGGCGCAGGAAGTCTCCTCGAATGTCGGCAACCTCCAGCGCGGCGCGGCGGAAACCGGAACCGCCTCGTCCCAGGTGCTGTCTGCGGCGCAAACGCTGTCGCGCGACAGCGCCCGGCTCAAGGTGGAGGTGAACAAGTTCCTGGACTCCGTCCGGGTGGCATAGATGGCGCGCCCGGATCCATCTCCCCCTCAAACCCAGCAGTGCGCGATACGGCGTGCCCTCGTCAGACTCTCAGTTCTATTGTGACCTGACGGATATTTTGCACCAGCGGGATAGAGACTACTGCACGGCAGCACACTGATCCAGTTGAAGCAGTTGGGCTGTGGATGTCTGCGGCGCCGGTGGTCGATAGCCGAGCGATGAGTGCGGACGTATCGTGTTGAAGTGATTGCGCCATTGCTCGATCACGACCTGAGCTTCTTTCAGACTGTAAAAGATTTCCTGGTTGAGGCATTCGTCGCGCAATTTGCCGTTGAAGGACTCGCAATAACCGTTCTCCCACGGGCTGCCCGGCTCGATGTAGAGCGTCCTGGCGCCGAGTTTTCCAAGCCAGTTGCGAACCACCTTGGCCGTCATCTCCGCGCCGTTGTCGGAGCAGATGTGTTCGGGGACACCCCTGGTGAGCATCACGTCGGCCATCGTCTCGATGACGCCGAAGCTGTTGATACGACGCGCCACACGGATGGCCAGGCATTCCCGGGTGAGCTCATCGATCAGGGTCATCAGGCGGAGCTTGCGATCACTGAGAGGGTTGGAACTTTCCGGAGAAGAAAAGAATCGTGAGCAGTAACGACGTATCCTCGATTCCCCTGAGCGAGTGCGGGACGCCCCCTTCGAGATACACCCATTGACCTGCCGAAAGTTCAAGTGACGTTTCAGGTAAGCCGAGCAGAGCCCGACCTTCCAGGCAATGCAGCGTGATGGGACCATCAACTTGGTGCGCCTTGATATCCGTGCCAGCGTGAACGATGAGGCGCACGACCTCGAACGCTTCCGATTTTACGACGGCGGTTGTCCGCGCGTCCTTCAGCTTCGGCCCCAATGGTGCGAGATCAAAAACTTCTTCGGGGCTGGCGTGGTGCATGGCCATTGCACTCGTCTCCCTCCGCATGAGCAGGTCACAGGTGACCGACCTCGATATTGACCCATATTTTAAGTCACCGAAGTAAAGGCCAAGGCGGCAATCATCCCTCCAAAAGTTAGAGCAACCCCGGCGACAAGCATTGGCACTAGGCTCTCACTGGAACGTGGATCAGCCTGCCTGTTGGCGAAGTCTTCGGCGTCCTTTTGCGATTGGGCTGCTTCTTGAACTGGCTTTACGGTCGTCATTGGAAACCTTTCCCGGCCCCTCGTTGGTTTGGTGAGTGCACAAAACCAAAATCAAGGACCGTTCTACCTTCGTGGTTTTGGATACAGAAAAAGAGTGGAGCGATCCGGTACCTACCGGTACTTGTACCGGATCGCGGAGTTTGCGGCGAAGGAAGGGACTAGGACCCTCGTCACGAGTCAAAATCTACACCTCTAAAAAGAAATATCAAGGATATATCTTTTACTGGACGAACGACGACGTTCGCACTCTCAAGGCGCTCGCGAAGCAGAGGGCTGACGTAGCCAAGATCGCTCAAAAGCTAAACCGTACTCCCGGTGCAACGGCAGCGAAGGCGTGCGCCTTGGATATTTCGCTGAGCACAACGTAGTAGAGCACACATACCGCGCGCCAGTACGTCCATGGTCGCGCGGTATGATATCTGCCGTCGTGCGGTGAACTGTATCTCGCCTGGTGCAGAACAATTTCTTTAAAATCCATCCATGTCCCTTCAGAGCGTTTTGACCTGGATCTGCTGAAAGGACTTCCCTGCACTTTCGAGGATGGCTTCAAGGCGGCCTGCTATGCGCAGGCTACGGATAATGACGTCACGATAGAGCGGGTCGATTTCGATCCCGTAACCGCGGCGGCCCGTCTGCTCGGTCGCAATCATGGCATCCGCCACCAGCGCGACCGGTTTGACCGTCGGATGAAGGGCAAGGTCGGAACGATCGTTACCGAAACTGTTCACGCCGGCGTAGCTCCACACATTGGTGCGGTAGCGGCCGTGTCTGCCCGCTCGCGGGCTGAGCATCCTCCGGCCAATTTATTCCCAGCAAAGCAACCCGCCCCTGAACTGCGCGTAGACCCCTAATTAAGGGAGCAACACCGGCAAACGGGAGGTGCTGATGGCAAACGTAAGGGTAGTGGAGGCGGCCGAGCATCTCGGCGTGTCGAAGAATTTTTTTGGATAAAGCGCGCATTTACGGCGGCGGGCCGCGGTTTATGCGGTTCGAGCGCGCGATTGTGTATTCCACCGAAGCGTTGGACGAGTGGCGAGGTCCTGCACGGTCGTCCCCGCCAACGACAACAAGCCTACAGCCACGGCCGCCGCCTATGAGGCTGCTGGGTAAGACCAACGCTGCTGCTATGCCGCGCGGTCTCGTAACGCGACCTCCGCCTCAGCGTCCAGGTCGTCGAGAACCGCCTCGATAGCCGAGATGACAGTTTGGATGGCAGCGATTTCTGCAATCTGCTGTTTTGACAACGGTCCTTGGTGTCCCATGAGACCGACAATCAGGTCACGCCGCCGTTCCTTCAACTGAACTAATGGCAACTTGTGATCTTCGAGCAGCGTAGGCATTTCCAACAGGCTCCAGCCGATGCCTGAAAGTGACTCAAAGTTACTGAGACCAATTTTCACCGATGCTTAAAATTGTTTGCATCGAAGTCGTCAACAGCAACCTCGCTCGGGTGAGGCGGGTTAAGGAGTCGTAATCGCTCGCTGTCTGCCGCGGCTTCGTTCGCAATAATCCGAAATGTTTCTTGCGAGCGGGTGCCATTCGCGGCTGACTGTAGAATCCGCTCGGCCATCAACGCTTTGGTTGATGGATCAGGGCGAACGTCCAGTGTGGCTTGCGCAAGCGCGCCTCGCATTATCGTAACTAGCTCTGCATCAAACATCTTGAATCTCCGTTCTGGCAGCGCTGTACCATGCATCGGTGACGGCTGTACTGCGGAACTCTGACGATGATGAGTCGAGCGAATTAAACTTCGGACAGGTTGAGTCACATCGTCACACGACGAAGTGATTGACCATTCACATTACCATCACCACCGCGCCCTCGGATGAACTCGCGCGCGGCAATTTTCAATAACGGAGTTTTTCAAATCAATGAGTGGTTTCTGGAAAATCAACACCACAGAGTCCGCCGCTCTTGCGGCTGACCGCGCGGCATTGAAAGCCTTGGATACGACAAAAAACAAGGCTACGACCCTCGTCGAAGACGGCGGTACTTTCCGACGCTCCAACGATGACAACCAAACTTAGAAAGAAAAGAAGGTTTTATGGCCGAGTTTGGTGGGCAGACGCCCCGTCGCGGAAGGCTACACCAATATTCTTAGGGACGATGTAAATAATCCTCGTTTGGAAGAGCAACCTTATGCCAGTTGGGAGTTTGGCTATTGGGGTGTTTGCCCATGACACCCCGCCTGTGGCGGTCCCGGCATTTGCAGGCTGCCGGGGCCGTCGCTTGGTCTTGTAGAGTCCATTCCGAAAGGCTTTCTCCGCGCCCCCTGTGATAGACTGACCTCAAGACAGGAGGAGGCAAGTCATGACAGAACGCCGCGAACTATATCGAAGCCCAAATGGCGATTCCTGGTACTTAGGTCGCGAGCCGACAGACGGGCATGCCTTTATCATTCACCAGCCTAATTCCCCATCCGGCGGACGGTTGTCGCATATTGAACTGGGAGAATTCCTACGGAGTGGGAAAGGCCCAGAACAGCAGGCATTGCTCCGTTTGATTGGGACACTCGTCGAAGTGCCGCCATACGCTTAATGCATTGCTCGGGCGAGATTTTCTATTTGTGAGTTGGCAACTGTCCATCTAGCCAGTCTTGCTCCTCGGCAAGTGCGAGCCAGGCATCCTGCATGCGTCTATAGCGGTTCTTCGAAGGCAGGTCCTTCGCATCGTCGGCGAGTTCACCGCAGTTGCGGGCATTTTCTCTGTACTGTTCTGACTTGGTCAACATGAGCCGCTCCGGCGAGGTTCTCTATTTGAAGGACGAAAAAATGCCCGCCGTTTGCGAGATGAAAAGCATCCCCCTTGACGGCGGCGGGCCTGCCTTGCATTCGTCCGGCTTAGGTCTGTAGGCGGCACCTTGCCTTCACTTCCTCGCTTCGTAGGGCAGAAAGTACACACCCTCGCGAGCGCCCAGGCGCTCCTGTTCCCAAGCCTTACGCTCCTCGTCGGTAGCCGGGATGAATGCAAAGCAACTCTCAGCGCCCACTGTTTCGCCCGCTGCCGTTAGCGCCTCCTGGACCAGGCCATACACTTTTGGGGTCCCGATCAATTCCTGCATACGCTCGTCTTCCGACGACAAGTTTACGGTGCCTACGCGCACACCATGCTCATCCGGGCTGCCCTCGTTCAGAACGAGGAAGATCGTGGTTAGCTCAGAATCCGTAGGTTCGCTCATCTATCCCTCCTCGCTTTCAGCCCAATCTCTACCAGCCTCCGAACCGCTTCCGGACGGCCAGGTAGGTCGTCTTGTTTCCGACGCCAGTCGTCGAGGGCCTTGGCCATACCGGGCTGGACGCGAACGCCGATTAGATCGCCAGTTGCAGGCGCCCTCTTTTTTGGTGTTTTCATGTTATCACGAATTGAATTATTCATGCAACCATGATATCACGAAAACAGGCCGGAGCAAAGTGGCGACCTCGCGTCCGGCTCTAACCGCAACCGCCGTCTAGGAGCGATCATGGCTACAACCACGTTGCCGATGCGACCGCACCAGCCATTGCGCTAGCGCGGTTGCCGTCCTGCGTCGCATTCTCCGCCGCCTAAACGATGACGGCTTCGGCCGCGTCACGCGGCCTCAGCGGCTGAAACACCGGGCTCGAAAGCGCGCCAATAAGCGAGGCATATAGCCAACAAAAACCTAAATGATTTTTAGGTAGCCTTTTTCCGAGAATAGGTTTCCCGAATCTGAGAATAGGTTGAACCGGGTCGCGTCTAGGTGTCCGGATCAAGCGCCCGAAACATCAAATCCAAAAGCATCGGCCGCCGCGCTGGGTCAGCGGCCTTCAACATTTTCGAAAACGCCGCCGCGACTGCACTTGTGCCCGCTACCCATCGGCCATCGGCGACGCGCGTCATGAGAATGCCCGTACTCGAAGCTTCAAAAATGAAATCAGGTGTTTCGAGTTTCAAATCGTCCACCATAAAATCCCCCTTTCCTCAAAAGGCACTGTCTGGATCGGCGCGGTTACGCCAGAGCGTCGAACATCAATCCAAACAGCCTTTCTCGATACGCATCCGGCATTTCCGTCGTGACCATCTTTGCAAAGATAGCGACCGCTTCAGCGCTGTTCGAAGCGCGTTGCTCACTGTCCGCAATTCGCGTAATGCGTAATCCCTCACTAAAGGTTTCAAAGTTGAAGTTCGGACCTTGAAGTTTCAAATTACTCATAAAAAAACCTTCTCGTTGAAAAAGACTGTCAGTTCAAAATTGGTTTGCTTTCACTCGCCAAGTATTCGCCGAGCCATGATGGATCACCGAATCTGTGAGTCAACTTGACTGCAGCGTCACGATTGCCATCAAGTATCGTTTTGAAGCGCTCTTGATTACCCCGCGGAGGAACCTACGCGAGCCTGGTGACCAAAGGGAATTGCTCCCTTCTCTGATAGCCGATCAAAGCGCCCCCACGATGCGCGGTTCGATTGCTTTCGCCAATTGTTCACGGGATCGGGCGGCCAGTCTGTGCACTCATGCTACAGCGTATACAGGTTACGCTTTTGCAGCGTCCGCTCGGCAGCTCTTGATCTAGATCAAACTGGCTGTTCGGTCTCGGGATGACCATCGAACGGTGAAAGGTATGGAAGGCTGGCGGAATTCGCATCCGAGTTCACAGCGACAATCTTCCGGGAACGGAAGTGATGCTGGGGGAGGGCGGGCCGATGGAAATGCGGATCGGAGCTTCTAGGTGAGGACTGACAACATCTCTAACGTTGCAGGTATCGCTGGGAGATAGGGATGGCAAGCACGCTTTCTAGCAAAGAGCGGGCGATGATGGATGCGTACTGGCGGGCGGCCAATTACCTTTCGGTCGGCCAGATCTATCTCTACGACAACCCGCTGCTTAAGCAATCGCTCACAAAGGATCACATCAAGCCGAGGCTTCTTGGCCACTGGGGAACGACGCCAGGCCTGAACTTCATCTATGTCCACCTTAACCGGGTGATTAAGAAGCACGATCTCGACGTGATCTACATCACCGGCCCCGGACACGGTGGTCCCGGGCTGGTCGCGAACGCTTACCTGGAGGGGACCTACAGCGAGGTCTATCCGAACATTTCTCCCGATGAAGAGGGAATGAAGCGACTATTCACCCAATTCTCCTTCCCGGGCGGTATCCCGAGCCACGTTGCACCGGAGACCCCTGGCTCGATTCACGAAGGCGGGGAACTCGGCTACGCCCTCTCACATGCCTACGGAGCGGCCTTCGACAACCCCAATTTAATCGTGGCCTGTGTCGTCGGCGACGGCGAAGCGGAAACTGGACCGCTGGCAACGAGCTGGCATTCCAATAAGTTCTTGAACCCGGCGACCGATGGAGTGGTCTTGCCGATACTTCACTTGAACGGCTACAAGATCGCCAATCCCTGCATTCTCGCGCGCATCAGTCATGATGAATTGGATCATCTATTTCGCGGTTACGGCTATACGCCATATTTCGTCGAGGGGGATGAGCCGGAAAAAATGCACGAGCTGATGGCCGCAACCATGGATAAGGTTGTCGGGGAAATTCAGCGCATTAAATCCGCCGCACTCAAAGATGGATTTGAGGAGCGCCCACTATGGCCGATGATTGTACTCCGCACACCCAAAGGCTGGACATGTCCGAAGGAAATTGATGGCAAGCGCACAGAGGATTATTGGCGATCTCACCAGGTGCCGATGGGTGAGATGCATCGGAACGCGGCCCATGTGCGTCTCCTCGAAGAGTGGATGAGGAGCTATCGACCTTCAGAGCTGTTCGATGACAGCGGCCAGCTCCTCCCCGAGTTGGCCGACCTCGCCCCTCGAGGCGCACGTCGCATGAGCGCCAACCCACATACCAATGGCGGGTTGATCCTGCGCGAACTGCGGCTGCCAAATTTTCGCGATTACGCTGTTGACGTGACCGCACCCGGCGTCGAAACCGCCGAATCTACGAGAGTCATGGGTCGGTTCCTTCGCGATGTAATGAAGCTAAATATGGAGGCCCGTAATTTCCGGCTCTTCAGTCCGGACGAGAACAACTCGAACCGCTGGCAGGATGTACTGGAAGTCACCAATCGTGCCTGGGCCGCAAATACTTTCCCCTGGGATGATCATCTAGCACCCGATGGGCGGATTATGGAAATGCTCAGCGAGCATCAATGCCAAGGCTGGCTCGAGGGCTATCTTCTGACCGGCCGGCACGGCTTTTTCTCCTGCTATGAGGCGTTCATCCACATCATTGACTCGATGTTCAATCAGCACGCCAAGTGGCTGAAGGTTTGCAATCACATTCCATGGCGGCGGCCTATTGGCTCGCTAAACTACTTATTGTCGAGCCATGTCTGGCGCCAGGACCACAACGGCTTCAGCCATCAAGACCCAGGGTTTATCGACCACGTCATCAACAAAAAAGCTGAGGTCATCCGCGTCTATCTCCCCCCTGATGCTAATTGCTTGCTCTCGGTCACTGATCATTGTCTGCGCAGCCGAAACTACGTCAACGTCGTCGTCGCGGGGAAGCAGCCCGCTCCTCAATGGTTGACGATGGACGAGGCTGTCAAGCATTGCGAAGCTGGATTGGGTATTTGGGAATGGGCCAGCAACGACCATGGTGGCGAGCCCGATGTCGTAATGGCCTGCTGTGGTGACGTGCCAACGCTGGAGACGCTCGCCGCTGTCGACCTCCTTCGAAGGTACGCGCCCGATCTAAAAGTCCGCGTCATCAATGTCGTCAATCTGATGAAGCTGCAGCCTTCGAGCGAGCATCCGCATGGTCTGACTGATCATGATTTCGACGTGCTTTTCACGACTGACAAGCCGATCATCTTTGCGTTCCACGGGTACCCGTGGCTGATTCACAGACTGACCTACCGGCGCACGAGCCACAACAACGTGCATGTGCGGGGTTACAAGGAAGAGGGCACCACCACGACACCGTTCGATATGTGCGTGCTTAACGAGCTAGATCGCTTCCACCTCGTCAGCGACGTAATCGATCGCGTGCCGAAGCTTGGATCGCGCGCTGCCTACGCCAAGCAGGCCATCCGCGACAAGCTCATCGACCACAGGACCTTCATCGCCCGGTGTGGAGACGACATGCCGGAGATCACTGGCTGGAGATGGGGGCAGGAGGCGTCTTCTGCGGTCGTTCACTCGACCGAGGCAGACAACGTCTAAAGGTGCCGGCGGAGCCGAAAATGAACGTTTGCGCGATGAGACATGAGAAGACAGCGTGGAGCCTCAATGGCCGGCCATCCCACGATTATCCGGCCGACGAATGGAACGTCGTCGAAAAAGCGTTTCATCCCGAATTGCGGGCTCAGCTCGAAACGATGCTAGCGTTCGGTAACGGGTACCTCGGCATACGGGGGTGCCCGGAGGAGAGCGGCCCAAACTCTGAAAACGGCACTTTCATTAATGGGTTCTATGAAACGTGGTCGATCATCTACGGAGAAGAAGCTTACGGTTTCGCAAGGACTGGTCAGACGATCTGTAACGTGACCGACTGAAAAGTCATCAAACTTTTCGTCGACGACGAGCCGTTCTGGCTGCCCCATGCGCACCTTTTGAACTACGACCGACGACTCAATATGAAGACGGGAACACTAGACAGGGAGATTGTTTGGGAAACTCCATCTGGCAAACAGGTGTCCATTATATCCCGACGTTTGGTCTCCTTCGTCAATAGGCATGTGACCGCCATCTCCTATCGTGTAACAATACTCAATGCACAAGCTTTTGTCGTGATCTCTTCGGAGATGACCGCAGACGAACGCGGCACTCGCAGCAGGGAAGACGATCCACGACTGGCGAAAGCCCATCCAGGCCGCGTGCTGCATCAGCGGTCCACCTATTCCAAAGACCGCCGCATCGTGCTGTGCCATTCGACCGAAAGAAGCCGGTTCGTCCTCGCATGCGCGACTGACCATGCGATAGAGAGCGTTTGCCGTATTCCTACAAAGTCGCCCATAGTGGTGACTCCGGCCAAGTCGCCTTCACAATCGAAGCGCGGCCGGGCTGCTCCATCCAGCTTACCAAATTCATGGCCTATCACGCCTCGCAGACGGATTCTCCCGAACAGATCTGCAGCCGTGCTGGGTGGACAATGGATCGCGTGATGAGCCAGGGCTTCCAGAATTTGCTCGCCTCCCAGGAGCAGTACATGGACGATTTCTGGCGCAGAAGCGATGTTCGGATCAAGGACGTCAGAGAAGATCGAACAAAACGCAGCACCGCCGAGATCCAGCAGGCAATCAGGTTCAATCTTTTTCACATCCTGCAGGCCTCGGCGTGTACCGAAGACAGGGGTGTGCCGGCGAAGGGCCTAACCGGACAGGCCTATGAAGGGCACTACTTCTGGGACACCGAAATCTACCTTCTGCCGTTTCTGACGTACACCTCGCCCCGCATCGCCAGGAACCTGCTGGCACTCCGCTACAAGATGCTGCCTCAGGCACGGGCCCGCGCCAAGGAGTTAGGCCACCGGGGAGCGATGTTTCCGTGGCGCACCATTAGCGGCGAAGAAGCATCGGCATATTACGCCGCAGATACCGCACAATATCACATCAACGCAGACATTATATACGGGCTGCGCAAGTACGTGCAGGCAACGAGCGATGAATCGTTTCTGCGGGACTACGGCGCCGAAATGCTCGTCGAAACCGCACGTCTGTGGGCGGACTTGGGCTTCTACTCGGATACTAAAGGCGACAGGTTCTGTATCAACGGCGTCACCGGGCCAGACGAATACAATGCAGTCGTAAACAACAATGCATACACGAACTTGATGGTCCGCGAAAACTTGCGCTACGTCGAATCCATGCGCAAGATAGAACCGGACGCATACAATACTCTTGTGCACAAAACGGCACTCGAACCCTCTGAGGTGACAGCATGGATTCGCGCGGCGGAAAACATGTATGTCCCATATGACGAGAAGCTGGATATCATTCCTCAGGACGACAGCTTTCTGGGCCGAGAGCCGTGGGATCTTCAGAATACGCCGCGCGAGCGTTATCCGCTGCTCTTGTTTTATCATCCACTGAACATTTATCGAAAACGAGTGATCAAACAGGCGGACGTGCTTCTAGCGATGTTCCTGCTGGGTGATGCTTTTCCAACTGAGAGTTCAGATTGTTGGATCGGCGAGCTCCGTCGGCAAAAATCGATGTGCGCCAAGATGACCAGAAAGGCGATCCGGTTTCGTGAGTCAGAATGCGATTGGGCCAGCATGGAGGACGAACCTATGGGATCTGCAACCGCGAGTCGTTCCGGAGTCAACTCGTCCAGTCCGATCGCTCTCACGAACGTTCGCACCGGACTCGGTGCGGGTGCGATCGCCGCAGCCTTAATCGAGAATTTGCACTGCCTTCTTGGAAAACTGCCACGATACGCGACACGGAACGACTGGTACATGTGCCTCGCTTACACCGTTCGCGATCGCATGATGGAGCGCTACGTAGCAACGTTAGAATCCATTACCGAAACGAATCCGGACGCCAAGGTCGTTGCATATCTTTCTGCGGAATTTCTGACCGGGCCGCATCTTGGAAACAGCCTCGTCAATCTTGGTATTTGGCGAGCAGTAGAGGATGCGCTGTCGCGAGTGGGGCAGGGCGATTTATCGAGCCTTTTGGATCAAGAGGAGGAACCCGGGTTAGGAAATGGGGGTCTTGGCCGATTGGCCGCGTGTTACATGGACTCGCTCGCGACGCTCAACGTTCCTGCGATCGGCTATGGCATTCGCTACGAGTTCGGGATCTTCGATCAAGCGATCCGTGACGGCTGGCAGATCGAACTGACGGACAAGTGGCTACGCTTTGGTAATCCCTGGGAGATCATTCGCTCCGAGATCGCGTTCGATGTGAAGCTTGGCGGGCGCACGGAGCGCTATCGCGACGAGGTCGGATCCTGGCGCGTACGCTGGATTCCTGAGAAAGTGGTCAAGGGCGTCGCCTACGACACGCCGGTCCCAGGCTATCGTGCGCCCACCACAAATCTGCTGCGCTTATGGAAAGCCGAAGCTACGGAATCTTTTGATTTTGAAGCATTCAACGTCGGCGACTATTACCGGGCGGTTGACGAGAAGATTGCATCGGAAACCATCACCAAGATTCTATATCCGAATGACGAGCCCGAATCCGGGAAGCAGCTGCGGCTGGCGCAGCAGTTCTTCTTTGTGTCTTGTTCGCTCCAGGACATGATCCGATTGCTCATCTTGCGCGGCAAGCCGCTCCACGAGTTCCACTTATACTGGGCCGCGCAGTTGAATGATACGCATCCCTCTATCGCCGTCGCCGAGTTGATGCGGCTCCTTGTGGACGAACACGCGATGGAATGGGATCAGGCCTGGGCGATCACCCAGCAGACCTGCGGCTACACGAACCACACGCTTCTTTCCGAAGCGCTTGAGCGATGGCCGCTACCGTTGTTTGCCCGACTGCTGCCGCGCCATTTGGAGATCATTTACGAGATCAATCGTCGTTTCCTGGACGATATTCGGCTGCGTTATCCGAGCGATGATCAGCTCCTCCGGCGGCTCTCGCTGATCGACGAGACGGGAGGAAAGTATATACGCATGGCGCATCTCGCCAGCGTAGGCAGCCACGCGATCAACGGTGTCGCGGCCCTCCATACCGAACTTCTGAAGCAGACGGTGCTGAGCGACTTCTACAGAGTGGCGCCGGAAAAATTTTTCAATGTGACTAATGGTGTGACGCCGCGCCGCTGGATCGCTCTGAGCAACCCGAACCTGAGCGCTCTGATCACCCGGAAGATTGGTGACCGATGGTTAGCAGATTTGGAGAAGGAGCTCGAACACCTCGAGCCGTTAGCTGTAGACGCCGACTTCCAGAAAGATTGGCAAGCCGTTAAGGCCGATAACAAACGTGTGCTGGCGGCTCTCATCAAGGAACGAACCGGCGTCATCGTTGATCCGCGCTCGCTCTTCGACATTCAGGTCAAGCGGCTGCACGAGTACAAGCGTCAGCACCTGAACGTTTTGTACCTGATCACTCTTTTCAACAGACTAAGGCGTGCTACCAGCGCCGCGGAAATTCCCCGAACGGTCATCTTTGGCGGCAAGGCTGCTCCCGGATACCGCATGGCCAAGCTCATCATCAAGCTGATTAACTCAGTCGCGACAGCCATCGATCAGGACCCGGTCGTCTCTCAGGTTCTCAAGGTGGTGTTCCTGCCGGACTTCAACGTCAAAAACAGTCACCGCGTATACCCCGCCGCGGATCTGTCGGAGCAGATCTCCACGGCAGGCAAGGAGGCGTCTGGCACAGGCAATATGAAATTCGCCATGAACGGGGCATTGACAATTGGCACCCTGGACGGCGCCAACGTCGAGATCCGCGACGCCGTGGGTCCCGAGAATTTCTTCCTGTTCGGTCTGACGGCCGCAGAGGTCGAGCGATTGAAGGCTGGGGGCTACGCGCCGCGCGAATTCTACGAGTCAAATCCGGAGCTGCGCGAAGCGATCGATCTCATCAGTTCGGGGTTCTTTTCGAACGGTGATCGCGCACTCTTCCAGCCCCTCGTCGAATCGCTGATCACCCGCGACGACTACATGCTGCTAGCCGACTATCAGGCCTACGTGGAATGCCAACAAAGCGTCAGTCGAGCGTACTCCGATCAGAGCGCATGGACGCGCATGTCCATTCTGAACTGCGCGCGAGTCGGTCGCTTCTCATCCGACCGCTCGATCCGGGAGTACTGCCGCGACATCTGGAACGTTAGGCCAATTGTTCCTGACGAGAGATGAGCAGGATGCGGACGATGAGCGCCGGTGATGTCACATCGGGTACGAGCGCTCCTCTCGGTGCGACGGTTCTTCCGGGCGGCGTTAATTTCAGCATATTCTCGAAGCATGCTGTCATGCTCGAGTTGCTTCTGTTTGATAGTGAGAATGCCGCCCAGCCGTCACGGATTATCCCCCTCGACGCCATTAAACATCGCACGCACCTCGCTCGCTTCGCCCGATGATATATCCCCTTGGGAGAGCGCACCTGTCGTAAGGCCGGCGACGTATCTGGCGCAGCCACGGTCCATGGTCCTTCTGGCGCGGGCGCTCGAAGGAAGTGTTTCAGAAGTGGAATGATGTCAATGACGATTTGGCTATCGCTGGGACGCTCTGCGAGACCGGAGCCTGTTAACGCGCGTGGCAACCTGCCGCGCGGAACTGTTCGATGACCCGGCTCACAAGGTCTTTGCTGGCGGGCGGGGTGTTGTGCAGCTTGTAGTCGAGCCCCGTCGTAAATTACGAACGTCGATGGAACTGAGCCAATCGCCAGGCTGAAAATCGTTCCAGCAATTTCCGGCCTTGGCTTCCTTTTTCCGGGCTGCACCTGCCTTCATGGTGAATCTCCCACAGGCCCTCGACAGATAAGGTAGCTGCCATGGTGACAATTCCGCGGGAACCGTGACAAGCGCCAGCACCTCCAGCCTTGATTCAAATCAACGACGATCAGGTCTTTCTTGCGCTTCAAGGAAAGCGTTGGTGTCGCGGAGTTCTGGTATCACGACACATTGTTATGTCTGGCATTCGGCGATGGCCTCTCCATCAACAGTGACAGGGTGTGCTGGGCGATCATCGCCGTGAATCCCATCGTGCTCTCGATGCTGCGTCCACCCTTTAACGCGCACATCGAGGCTCCACTACCGAGATGGACAACGATTGCCCGCCCGTTGGCGATCTCGGGCGCGACGTGCGGCAAAGTCTTCGCGATATACTCATATGAGAGACCGTGAAATCCGTAACGCCGCACACCCTCGGCATAGACGCGGTCAGCCAAGGTTCGTTGTCGGAACCGCTCGCCCGCAGGCGAGGACGACTGCTAATGCCATCGATCTGGCCCTTGATCTGGCGTTGCAGATCTCCCTCTCCCTCGACCGAAAAGATCTGGAACTTGACGCTTGAGGAGCCTGCATTGACGACGAGGATAGTATCCATAGCGATCACGCGGAAACTGTTGGAGCCCGTTGATGCCTTGCATTCGCGTAGAGAGCCGCGACCGCGCAGGAGGCCATCCGAGCGCGCGCCGAGTCTGCACGAGACGTCAAGAATCTGTCTCGATCCATCTGACCGTAACGGATTGATTTCGGGCGACGCCTCGGCTCTCCACTTTTGAAGTCAGCTAGGTCCGGAGCGTTCGGCCTCGATTTCTTGAAAATGATTTGCTTGCGCTTTGGAGGAAAGCTTCAGCGCGCAGCGGTCATCTCGAAGCATTAGCTCCGATTTGTCTAGATGAAATGCATGGTTTCGGCGGACAGCAGAGAGCGCAGTAGGGTTATTTAGTCTTACCGTTTCCGCTCTTCTCGTTAGCGCGCCTCAGAGCTTCAGCAAGCGCTCCGCCGCCGGATTGCTGATGCGGCTTGCTCGGTGTCGACGTCATCCGCCGGCTTTTGTCTTTTGGGGTGCCTTGCGCTGGCCGCTCGCTCATGCCGCCGGGCTCATCATCGAGGCGGAGAGTCAATGCGATCCGTTTACGGGCGACATCTACCTCCAGCACCTTCACCCTGACGACGTCACCTGATTTGACGACATCGCGCGGGTCTTTGATGAAAGACTTCGACATCGCCGAAATGTGTATCAGCCCATCTTGATGGACGCCGATGTCGACGAAGGCGCCGAAGGCGGCCACGTTGGTTACGGCGCCTTCGAGGATCATGCCCGGTTTGACATCCTTGAGCGTCTCGATTCCCTCTTTGAAGACCGCGGCCTTAAACGCCGGCCGAGGATCGCGGCCGGGTTTTTCGAGCTCGCGGAGGATGTCGACCACGGTCGGCAGACCGAAGGTGTCATC
Source organism: Nitrobacter vulgaris (assembly GCF_031453995.1). Taxonomy (NCBI): domain Bacteria; kingdom Pseudomonadati; phylum Pseudomonadota; class Alphaproteobacteria; order Hyphomicrobiales; family Nitrobacteraceae; genus Nitrobacter; species Nitrobacter vulgaris. Next base: position 39,611 of record NZ_JAVDPZ010000019.1, read on the forward strand.
AACGAAACTCTGCGGCTTGATCTGGCGGAGGATATCCGTGTTTCCGATGAGCGCCTTGATGTTGCTTTTGGTGGCAGCAAGAATCTTGCGTACGACGGGGTAGGCCTCCGGGTGGACTCCCGAGGCATCGAGCGGATCATCGCCACCAGTGATCCGCAGGAAGCCGGCGCATTGTTCGAACGCTTTCGGCCCCAGTCGAGGCACCTGCTTTAGCCCTTTACGTGCCTTGAACGGCCCGTTGTTATCACGGTATTGGACAATGGCTTGCGCCAACCCTGCGCCGATTCCTGATACGCGTGCGAGGAGCGGTGCAGACGCCGTGTTGGCATCGACTCCGACCGCGTTAACACAATCCTCGACCACCGCATCAAGGGAGCGAGCCAGTTTACTCTCGCCAAGATCATGCTGATATTGGCCCACGCCGATCGCCTTCGGATCGATCTTGACCAGCTCGGCCAATGGATCCTGTAGCCGCCGCGCAATCGATACCGCCCCGCGTAGCGTGACGTCGAGGTCGGGCAATTCCTCTGACGCAAAAGCCGACGCTGAATAAACCGATGCGCCGGCTTCCGACACCACGATCTTCGACATCTTCATATCGGGTAGGGATTTTACCAGATCCGTAGCGAGCCTGTCGGTCTCGCGCGACGCCGTACCGTTGCCGATCGCGATCAAGTCAACGCCATGTTGAACGGCGAGCTTGCCGAGCGTGGCGAGTGCCGCATCCCATTGCCGCTGAGGCTCGTGCGGATAGACCGCCGTGGTGGCCACCACCTTGCCCGTCACATCGACAATAGCGACCTTGACTCCGGAGCGGAATCCGGGGTCGAGCCCCATGGTAACGCGTGCGCCCGCTGGCGCCGCGAGCAACAGGTCGCGTAAATTCGACGCGAACACACGTACCGCCTCGTGTTCGGCTGTGTTCCAAAGCCGCATCCGCAAATCGATATTGAGATGAACCTGAATCTTGGTCCGCCAGGCCCAGCGCACCGTTTCTATTAGCCATTGGTCGCCGGGCCGTCCACGATCGGAAATCGCGAAACGCTGCATGATCTTCAATTCGTAGGTACTGACCGCAGCTGGCGTAGCCGTAGCTGGTTCGGGCAATATCTGAAGGTCGAGAATATCCTCCTTCTCACCGCGAAACATTGCAAGGATGCGATGTGACGGCAGCTTGGTGAGCGGCTCGCTGAATTCGAAATAGTCCTTGAATTTTCCGCCCTCGGTCTTCTTGCCGCTCCGCACGGCGGATGACATCAGGCCGTTCGACCACATCCTTTCCCGCAATACGCCAATCAAGTCGGCATCTTCCGCGAAACGTTCCACCAAAATGGCGCGGGCGCCGTCCAGCGCAGCCGCGACATCGGCGATCGAGTTGTCGACGTTTACGAACGGCTCTGCTACCGTCTTCGGATCATTCTGCGGTTCCGCCAACAGCAATTGAGCCAGCGGCTCCAGTCCGCGCTCTCTGGCGATCTCAGCCTTGGTGCGGCGCTTCGGCTTGAACGGAAGGTAAATGTCTTCCAGACGCCCCTTGCTATCGGCAGCGAGAATTGCTGCTTCCAATATGGCGTCGAGCTTTCCCTGTTCGCGAACCGAATTGAGAATCGCGGCACGACGGTCTTCGAGTTCACGCAGATAATTCAAACGCTCTTCGAGTGCCCGCAATTGAGCATCATCCAGGGAACCCGTGATTTCCTTCCGGTAACGAGCAATGAAAGGAACGGTTGCGCCCCCATCGAGCAACGCAACCGTCGCTTCAACTTGCTGCTCGTGAACGCCGAGCTCGTCCGCGATCCGTCGATTGATGTTTGCCACGCGCCATCATCCTGAACCATCGCGACGAATAAAAATGTCTCGCCGCGAAATGACGCTTATGAACTACCGTCGACTGACTGATCAACCTCTTGGAACAAACAAATTAGTCTGGGGACGAACTTCGATCGCAATGATGGGCGTGGCCACAATTTCAGTGCGAATCCGATACGTCGAAATCCTAGCGAAGCGCATTAGTCGTCGTCACAAACCTCCATCTTCTTCATGCCGGCCTCCGCTTCTGACCGGGTTTTGAAGACGCCGAGGCCGACGATAGTCGACGGGGTTGTCGGGATGTTCGTGGTGGTCGCTGGCCTCTTGTCCACGATGGTGCACTTCTTCGTCGCGGCATCGCGGATGACGTAGTATTCCTCGTGATGGACCACCGTCTCGGCGAACGCCGGCGCGGCCGCAAACGCAATAAGCGCGCTCAGCGCGAGTCTCTTCATAGGAGCCGTTCTCCGTTTAAACAAGGCAGAACGCGTACCTCGTTGAGTCCGGCTAGTAAACCTCGAAATCCTGTGTCTGCGGCCCTTGCGTGCTTTCGCTGCGGGAGGCGGAGCACCAATACGACTGAGTCCCGAAGCCGAGCATCGGCCACGCGATGGCGCACGGCATGAGGAGGTCGAAGTACCGCGTCGTGAGGCGCACATCCTCGTCGTGGTCTATGAGGTCGCCGCGCAGCGGCCCCGGATAAGCCGACTAGGCTATGAAGGATACCGACTTGCACGGCGCACGGAATCGTTGCTCGGATTGAAATGGACGGGCGGCAAACCCTCCGGCTCACTTTGAGACTAACACGCCCAGCCAAGACGGAGCGCCTTCCAAAGGACAAATAACGGGCATGGCCAGAAACGTCACCAGCGCAGAAACGGCAGTCGCCGCAGCGATCATTGATCCTTTCAACATAACATCTCTCCGATCGAGAGGCTTACTATCGTGTCCCGTCTTTGACAAACCGACATGCGGGTATTTCTAAATCGACGCGCCGCCGTTTATCTCCTCGCAGAATGTCTCTAGCAGCCTTGTAACGAGAGGAGGCGACTATCACGCGCCCGTGTGCGGCCTTCCGGGAACGGTCACGGCCCGGTGAGGTTGCTATCCCGAACAGGCATGGAGCGCAGCCATGGCATTCCCCAATAACGACGAGCCTCCCAGGGCAACAAGCGATGCGAAGCGCACCAAAGCCACCCGCTGGGCTATCGCGGGGGTGGTCATCCTGGTGCTGTTTGGCCTCCTGCTGATCTCCCCCGGCCACAACACGCACGATAAGTCCGCCGAGAATCCGCCGCACCCCGCAACGCAAGCACAGCCCTAGGGATGAGCTGCGCCCCAAACGAAATCCGCCAGCCCGTTAAGGAGCTGGCGGCGTGCACGACTAGGGTCGAGGGCCTTCGGGGGATGGCGGGGTCCCTAGCGCGCAATCCTACGGCCAGATGTCGCTGCGGCCCGGCTTGGCGTACTTGATGTTCGCGTCGCCATGTTCGCGTCGCCGCTCTTCGCGATCTTTTCGTCCAGCTCCTTTCACTTCTCCTCGGTGAGCTGCTCCTTGGTCTTGCCCGTCTTCTTCTTCGCATCGGCGTCGAGCGTTCCGCCCGAAATGCTGCCTACTCCCGTTGCGTCTGACATACGCATTCTCCGATTTGCTATCGTTGCTTTTGAACCCCTGGTTGCAAATTTATGGGTCACAAGGCTGTGACCAGGTTGCATCCGACGCACTCAAGAAGGGCATGATCAGAGAGTTTAATTCTGGCTCTGCGACCCTCACCTAGGGCTCGTGTGAGTAACGCTGGATCTGGACTGCACTTGGCTGGTCCACTTCGCTACCATCATGGCAAACGTGACGATCGCCCAAGCAGTGAACCCGAACAGGGCCGTAGCGATCAACTTCCTTCGCATCGGGCGTTTCTCTTGATGCCGGTAACGTCTTCGGATCGTCAGAACCTAGCTCGGATTGTACCGCGAGAAAAGGGACGCGAAGCTACCGCTTCGCCTTCAGCCTCGCTTCGGAGACGAGGGTGGCTCGACGGGCGCACGAGCCAGCCGCTCCGCCCTTAGACGCTCGCGATTTTGACATGCCAGTACCCGACGTGCCTTGGGGTCCAAGCTAGAAGCATCTAGCTGTCCCGCTGTACCAACTCGACAGTGATGCCCTCGGGACCCTCAAAGAGCCGCAGCTTTCGGTTGACGTAGTTCATCTCGTCGCTGAGCACCGTCACGCTACTAGCCACGAGGTGTGCAGTGGTTGCCTCAAGGTCGTCGACGCGGAAGGCGAGATGATTGAAGCCTCGTCGTCGCAGGTTCGTTGGGTGCGCACCCGGATCGGCCCCTGGGGTGGGTTCAAACTGAAGAAGCTGAATCTCGAATTTGAGGATCGGCTCCTTCGAGAGCGGGGGTGATGTGCTGCGCCTTCATGTCCGGCATGCCCATGTAGCGGGCAGGGAGTCCGCCGTCGATTATCGCGACGTGATCCTTTCTGAAGCCAAGAAGAGCGAAGAAGTCGATCGCCGGGCCAGCGTCTGCTACCGCAATCGCAATATGATCCGGATTGAGTATCATCATCACTCCGCGTCACTAGCGCCGCACATCTCCGCGCGCGAACCACTGGCATCCGGCTCACCGCTTTTGCGAGACTATCAGCTCGCCCCACCACACGGTAGGCAAGGCTGGCTCAATGTTTCACTGCGCCGGTTCGTGCGCGAGGTCGCGGGCCGAGACCGGAAGTCGCCATCGGACCACGACCTGCGATCTACCCGCGCAGGAACGAGAAAACAGTGCTAACGTTATTGGTGCGGCCGGGAGATGTGTGACTGCACGTCGAGTGTTCGTCCTGGGCGGATCGTACTGGGCCATTGACGCAGTCAAAGCCGGCCTGATGCAAGTGCGAAACGCTCAACCCGAAGGAGTGTGCAATGCGTAAGAAAGTGTTGACCATCTTGAGTGGCGTAGCAATCGCCGCATCGGTTCTCACGCTGGTGCCGGATCAGGCGTCGGCGCAGAGAGGAGGGGGCTTCAGGGGTGGCGGCGGATTTGGAGGCGGTGGTTTCCGCGGCGGCGGATTTGGCGGTTTTCGGGGCGGTGGATTTGGAATGGGGATGCCCGGCGGGTTTAGAGGCGGGTTCGCCGGCGGCGGGTTCAGGCGCGTGGGCTGGGGGGGTAGACATTGGGCCGGAGGAGGCTGGGGATGGCGGCGCGGCGGCTGGGGATGGGGCTTTCCTGTTGCTGTTGGCCTCGGTGGCTGGGGCTGGGGCGGGGGCTGGGGCTATCCGTACGGTGGCTGGGGCGGTGGCTATCCGTATGGCTATGGTTGTGGTGGCTGGGGCGGTTACGGGTACGGGTGGAACGGCTGTTACCAGCCCTATGGTTGGTATTGATACGGCCATGAGAGCCGGCGGGTAGAAGTTTAGCCATGGGTTCACGCGAGATATTGCCCATGCAAGCTCAGCGGGACCTGCCGGCTCACGCTCGTTGCGAGCGTTGTATATTGCGAGTCTTTACGCAGAACATGTTGTGACCGTTCGAATTATTTTTATGGTGTTTTTAGAACCGAGTTTCGTCCAGAAACCCTCTGGACGAAACTCGGATGTTCCCAAATTCGTCCCTCCAGATGAAACGGATTTTCTGGATGAAGTCTGGATGAAACCTTACTCGCATATCCGAGCGATGCGGCTTGTTGATGAACCGCATTGGCTTTGTCTGTCACGCCCAATATTGCAGTCCATGAACTCGCCGGTCGCCCCAGTGTGCAGCTTTTCACATAGCCCGAAGTCGTAAAGTCCTGTCCTTAGGTTTTCGATGAACAATTCCTATACCCGCGAAATCGCAGCGGCGCTCCTGATCGATGTTAACGGCAACGTGCTCCTGCAGCAGCGCGATAATATTCCCCACATCATTCAACCCGGAAAAGTCGGCCTCTTCGGGGGGCACAGGGAAGGCGAGGAAACATTCTTGGAGTGTGTTGTCCGAGAGATCGCCGAAGAAATCAGCCAGCATATCCCTGCCGAACGATTTCAACATCTATTCAGCTTGGACGGCGCTGATCCGGAGAGGGCGGGCGGTCACCTGAAAGGGGAATTTTTCGTTGCTTATGATGTTCCGACCGACGCCTTAGTGATTACCGAAGGCAAACTTTTGATAGTTTATCCAGACGCCATTAGGAAAATGCAATCGAAGCTGACACCAACAACTCTACTGGCAGTGAATGCCTTCATGAGTCGTCAAATCTCTCCGGCCGGCCGATGAGAGTGATCGTGGCGGCAACTATCTCGGATTTATCTATTATGACCAATGAGCAGTGGTAACTGGACGATCGATTCTGGTGTACCCTTTCGGCTTCATAAGTTTAGCTTGATCCAGGCCGGTGCGTGATCGCTGGCGTTGTCCTTGCCTCTGTACGTCGCCATCCACGCCCGCTTCTACGAAGCGGGAAGCAACGGAATGGCTGAGAAGAAAGTGGTCAAGCCTGAGACCATGATCCTTTTCATAGCGATCTCGCCTGTACGTCCCTAAGGGCGTTGATGTAAAAAGCCCGCATCGCTGCGGGCTTTTGTTTTACCAGCCGTTGTATCCACCTCCGCCGAAGCCAAACGTTATGCTCGGCCCACCATAACCATATCCTCCACCGTAACCTGGCCCACCATAGCCGCCGCCATAATACTGAGGAGCGTAGCCGTAGCCCCTTTGCTGACGGTAATAACGATGGCCAGATTGGCCATAGTGCCGGTGATGGCGGTGGCCGTAGTGCTGACGACCATGAGAGTGTCCATAGTGCCGATGTTGTGATTTGCTGCCGGTTGACAACTGGGCGACCTCGGTCAGGCCCTTTTGATTTGCTGCGTTTGCAGCGGAAACACTTAACAATGCAGCTGCTCCGATCGCCATTGCCGCAATCAACTTCTTCATAAGAAAACTCCCTTCAACGTGTGGAGAGCTAATCAACCCGGACGGTTTGGGTTCCGGCGCATCACCCAGAATTTGCGCTAAGTGGCTGAACATCTGTTCATATTCGAATATGGAGGCGTACAGGGCGGGCCTGCGCAGGGTGCTTAGAATGACCCAAGCGCACGATATCTCACGTCCCTGCGGCGCGTTGCGCGATCGGGGTTGGTTAGTCCGGGAAGATGCCAGGCACCGACGGACCGGGTGGTGTTGGTGCTGCCTGAACCGATCGATCACGCAATACTGAACTCCCAATCTCCGGCGCGAGAGTTACATTTCAAGTGTCGCACGTGGAGCATCGCGATGCTTAGTACCCCGAATGATCTAGCTGATCGGATGGCGGCGCGACGCCACACATCGCGGGCCGACCGCAGTCATTTTCCCGCGTCTCGTCTGATCGAGATGAAAATAATGCTGCCAAATCCGTTTGCCGAGATCGGCGAGCAAAGACAGCCGCGCAAGCGTAAGGCCAGCGAAACCAAGAAGCCCGCTCGTCGCGAACTTTGACAAAATGCCGCTGGCGCGCGTGGAATCACCGACGAGATACGCGGCGCAGAGGTCAGCGCTCGAACTCCCTCATGGTGTGCTCAACCAGACGATTAATGTGGGGGATGTCAGTGTGATCGCTGATCACATCGAGCCCGTTTCTTTCGTTGTCGTAGATTAAAGTGATGAAGCCAACGCGCCGCTCTTCAACGTTTAGCGTGAGCGTGTCCATTTCGGCATGAAACATCGCGCCGATGATCTCGCCGCTATTCCGTGACTGGTCCACGATCGTCTCGTCCCCGTTGTTGATGGAGATGATAAAGCCGTCGTTGACCGCGTTATCAACGAGCGTGATGGCAATTTGTTTGTGTAGTGATGTCGTACTCATTGGAAGCGCTCTCTTCGTCTTTCGGTAACCGGATCAATTTCAGCGTTCGGGGGCGCCGCCCGGTAGTGTGCTCCGCTTCTTTGTTTTCGCGGTGGCGTGAACACGGCACTATGATGCAAGCAGTCAGGATTGCGTTATTATCTCCTGCAAGGGTGAGTGGAAGTTGCATCACCCTCGTGACGCGCGATTGAATGATCGCTGGAACACAAGCGTGCCCATGATCTTCACGCTCCAATCACTCGGCATCTCGGTACCTACGCCACACAGTCGGCGTCGAGAACCGCAAGACCTAAAGGAAATAGAGGAACGACAATCGTCAGGAACGAGCGGATGCGGAGTGGTGTCTGAGTAACATGACAATCCGGAAGAAGAAAAAAGTCCGGCACATGCCGATTCTCACCGCTACCGTGGTCCTTTGAGCGCTTTGCGGACCGCATCAAACGCTTTTTGCTCATCCGGTTCGACCTGTTCGAACCAATGGCCGGGAGGATACTTCGCGATGCGACGGGCAAAAAATGATGCCGGCTGCCATGGGTCGCTATTCGTCTTTTTGAAGATAATGACGCCGTCGCGCGTAAAATATGACGGGCCGGCGATCTCGCAATTTACCGAAATCTGTAGCCGCCAAACATCCTCCTTGGGGGCCTCCTTGGGTAGAACGACGTAGTCGAGAGATACAGGATCGCCTATTGTGCAGCGTCCTTTCTTCAGAAGATCGCCTAGTTCACCCTGCGCCGTAACAACAAAGTCGTAGTTGGACGTGTCATGTAAAAAGGCAACGTTAGGCTGCGGGTATTCGTCTGCCATCTCTCTGGCAATGAGAGACAATGCGAACGGTTGCCAGCCGAGTTGCATTGTCTTCGCGTAAGGTGGGCCAAGTGACATGTCGCCCTTGGCCGATATATTCCAAGAGATTGTATATGCGTCGTCAGGCTTGTCGCCTTGGCTTCTGGCCCACGAAAAGACCACGGGGGTTTCAGAGTCATGTTTCTGACCGACTTCCCAACCTCTCGGGACAAAATGGGCAATCTTGGCTGCGCGGGACAGTATATCGTCTATCGTCGCTCCATCTTGCGCCCGCCACGTGGTCTTGACGCGTTTTATCAACACGTCATCTTCGGCGTATGCACGATCAAGAATGACACCTGTTATGGCGAACGTAGCAAAGAGTAACAGCCAACGATGAATCATGGGATTTTTGCGCCCAGCGAGTTGCAATCAATCTGACCGTGCCTCATCCCCGCAAGCAGAATTAAGATGACAATGAGTCGACGGGGATAAGCAGGAGAGAAGGCAAACCCCAGCACAGAGAATGCCAGTAATCGCTCAGCATTTGGATGCCCAAACGTCGGACGCAAGCCAAGCGGCCCAACCGTAAGAATGAACAGGACGAGTAAGAGTATCTAAGCCGTTGCTCAGTGCTGGCACCACTATCGAGTGCTTAACGACACACCTATGGTATGCGCCTTGGCTGCCGTTGCGCCCGGTGTTCGTTTCAACATTCTTGCAATCTTGGCTACGCCTGCCTTCTGCTTCGCAAGCGCCTTAAGAGTGCGAACGTCGTCCTTCGTCCACTCGCGGCGAACAGCTGTTTTCTTCCTGGGCAAATCTTCATTCCTTCAATCGCAAAACGCGCGGTTTAGCAGATCGCGCGTTTTGCGCAAGGCAACGACGCGTGTCTCGCGCGAGCTAGTTAGCCAACAAGTGTTTGATAAAATGGCGCGGTGGAGAGATCTCGTCTCCTTAAGTGCGATCAAGGTCGTGCTTTTGGTCAACGGGAGTCTCAGCCGTCCTGTTGGTGAGCTGGAGGCTTCGCCAACGGTCGCTTTCGCGAATGTGGGCGATAATGGTTCTATGGCTTCTTCACTGACTGTTAGGAGTTACGCCGGGTTGTATGGCGATGTTGATTCGTTCTTTGAGAACGAAACAAAGTCAGAGGGTGAACGAGCATGTCCTGTGCAAGCGAGAAAGCGAGCGCAACGCAGCACTCTCGTCCAGCGAGGTCGTCCGGCCAATCCAGGATGGCGCCGGCTTCCCGCGAGTGACACGCGCGCAACGAAAAGGCAGGTCCGATTGGTGCGACCGGACCTGCCAAGCATTCACGAGCACTGCGATCTGGGTCACTTTTTGAATGACGGATCGCTCTTTGCGTCTACGCGCGCTTTCCACTCGAGGGAGTAGTATTCGCCGCGATCGCGCGCCCACGGATCGAACGTATTGATCACGTGCCTGAGCTCGGGCTCTAGCTCGGGGGCGTTGCGTAGCAGGATGCGCTTAAGCGGAGCGACCTCCTGTTCGTGGCCGTTCGGCTCGCCTTGCTCCATCCGCTTGCCGCCGGGGCCATTGTTATTGACCCAATCGAGCCCGAAGGTCGTGTAGAACTCTGGGCGGTAGCTCGACGTGAAGAACCGGTCGCTGAATAAGCGGCGCGAGGCGTTCAGGATGAACAGTTGGAACTGAGTTTCTGAGATGGCGGACCCATGCGGGCGGGTCGTCTCGGCGAGCCATCCGACCACCATGTCGACATCCTCGATGTTGTCGACCTCGCTACCATTCGCATTGCCGAGGCAGTCGTTGATCGGCGAGCCGTCGGGATTGCGCTGCGCTGAGGTGATCTGCTTGCTCACGTCGCATTTGTGCGTGCCGTAGATCGCCCGCAGAGAATCCACTAGTTCCCGCTGAAGCTTTTTGTCCGCCTCGGAGACGTCAGGTCGTTTGTCGATGAAGTCCTCAAAGCTGGTCAACTGGCGCAGACCGATCTGCCGCCGCAGTTCATTGAAGCGTGGCAAGCCACGCTCGCGGTCGCGGATGAGGTCGAGAGCGGCAACGTCGATCTTGGTGTCGAGGCGCGGGGGAAGATCGAGGTTCTGCATGAACTGGGGATGATTGCGCAAGAACAGCAGACCGAGGCGCTGGCGGCCCATCGTCAGGGCCCAGTTTGCCAGTCCGCCGTCGTGCATACGGGCGGTCGCCTTGCCGCGGAAGGTGTCGATGACCGCCACCTTCTTACGGATCTGGTTCGGGTCGTTCTCAATCTGGCGGAATTCGAGCAGGTCCGGCACGAGGGGGTGCAAGCGGTAGACCGTCGGAAATTCCTCCGGGAAGTTGAACGGCGAACCGAAATGGCTGGTGCCTCCGTTCACGATCTTCGGGTCCCACTTTCCCGTACCCTCGTCGACCAGTTTCTTGTTCGCGCCGGTCGCGATGATCCCAGGTCCCGACGACACCGCCGATGCGAGCACGTTGGCGTCCCTGGGGTCGCTTGACGCCCTGAACTTGTCGCGGATGCGCTCGACGATCCGGTTCATCACGGGATATTTGTCCTGATCGATAAGGCCGGACCAGTTGGAGTTCATCGCCCGGTATAGCGGCTCGTTATAGAGAAGCTGCGTCGTCCATTCGATTGTGTGGATCTTCGCGATCTCGGCCGACACCACGAGCCGCGCCACCTGGAAGAGCTCCTCGGGCGTGACTTGCGAATAGGTGATGACTTGCTGCGGATTGGCGGGGTTGCGCAGACCCGAGTCGGCGTTCGGCGTGAGTGCCGCTTGCTTGCGAAATTCATCCACGAAGCTGTTGTGCTCGCGCACGAACAGATTGTGATAGAAGCTCATGCCGATGGACCAGTTGTCCGGAAAGGCCGTAGCTTCCTGGCCGGCCCATTCGGGCTGAATCGGGTCGCACTGTCCGGTCGTCGCCCCAGGCGGGCACGCGCTCCCGAACACAGGCAAATACCCAAGTTTCTCACCGGTGTGACCTGGCCTCATGTCGAACTTCGCGCGATCAGCCGCATCACGCTTGACGCGCCGCTCCGAGCGCTCGTCGTAGCCATAGATCTGCGACGCGTCCCACCAGGCCGTGACGGTGTTGCGCGTCGTCTTGTAGGACCGCGCGGGTCGTTCGGTCCCAGTCTCCGCGGCCTTGAACATTGCGGGAGCGGTGGAGTCGGCGATCAGTGCTGCGTCCATCTTGTCGCCGGGGCGGCAGCCGAGTTGGACCGCCTCCGGCGTCGCGCAGCCGAGACTTGTCATGATGTGCGACTGATCGTTCCGCGACTCGTCGAGGTGCGAGAACCAGTCGTGCGTCATGAACTGGATCCAGAAGGCAGCGAGCACATTGAAGGACGGCGCCTTGCGGTATGGGCAGTCGGCGTCGACCGAATCGGACGCGCCATGCCCTTGATTGCAATTCCGCGCCCCGGTCTGGTCGCGCGTGAACAGCTTGCGGCTAATCAGCTGCGGATCTGGCTTTAGCAACCCGAGTCGGTCGCCGTGCCGATTCTTGGCGAGCTCGTTGGCGCCGATATCAGGAAACGTGCTTTCGAACTCCACGTTGCGGGCGAAAAGCTGCCCGCTGGCTCCCATTGCGGGATTCTCGATGTCGTTGCAGATGCCGGTCAGTGTGCGATGGCGGATCAAGTCTCCGTCGCAGCGCTGCGGTCCAGTGCCGCCGACGCTGGCGAAGCTTGGATGCGTCGGCTCGAGCCGCATCTCGCTCCACTTTTTTAGCACCGGCCCGGTCGGAGAACCGGCATATTGCGCAAAGGTCTTATTGTCGAACAAATTGAATTTAATCAGCTCCATCCGCTGATATTCGAGATCGATCAAGGCGCCGGTGATGCCGCGTTGGTCGCGGACGTCGAGCATCGATCTCTTCGAGGCGGTGCCGAAATAGTTCGACCAGTCAACCCACGGGGTCGGCCGTTGTTGAACCGCACTTGATCCGCCGCGGCACATCAGGCGGTTCGTCTCCGCGACCTTCCCCTGGAAGCGCTCGCTGCGTTGCGTCGCGATCGGGCGGAGCGGCTTCTCCTCATCCAGGCTTTGCAGGCCGAGGGCGATGCACGCCCGCAGAACCCCAAGATCATCCAGCCTATTCTCCTGCGCAGGCGCTGGTGTTCCCACGCTCGCAACCATCGCGGTTGCGCAGATGATGCTTCCGATAACGAGATATGACCGGCGCATATTTTTTCTCCTACCGGGCCCCGATGCAAACAGCGACTGTCTGCCAACGACGGTACCGTCATATCCGAGCCCGCGCAACTTCTCGAACAGCAACTGCGTCGACCGGCGTTTTCGCTTCGGCAAGCTTTTGTTTACCGCTCTAGGCTTGCGATACCGAAGTTCTTGCTCAAGTCCGAAGACCGTGAGAACTTAGTGCATGATTTTATAAGAGAGGATAGATCATGTGGAGAGCATTGATCTCGATCATTGCGATTGCCGGTGCGTCGTCGAGTGTTGCTGCGCAGACTATCACCGACCCTGCCGAGGTTGTATCGCATCTCAAGCTCTGGTCGCAGGAGACGGGCGACCCGGTCTACTATGGCGAGGTTAGAGACGTCGATGCGCGCTCCAAGCGGGTCGGCGGCCATTACCAATGCCTGGCGCTCGCGTTTATCAAGTATGATGGCGGCGTACTGCAATATGCCCACAAGATGTGGTCTAAATCGCGAGACGGATCGTGCCATTATGAAGATGTGACGTCGCGCAAGGTCGGCAATCATGGCGCGTGCGTGAAGGACTCTAATGCAGGTTTCGGGAAAGCGGTCGGCACAGCGCGCATGACCAAGGACAACATCGATTACGAACATAGCACCTTCAGAACCGTCGATCTGAACACCCGTCGCGTCGGCGAAACCAAATCTTGCATACCGCCGAGGGGCGCCAGCGCCGGTCTCTATTCCATGAGAATCGTCAACGGCAGATTCCAAATCATTACCACTCGGCCTTTGGCCTATGAGGTGAACATAGAGCCTCAGGATCCACATAATCCACCAACCAAGCCGGTGTTCTAGACTGTGCGGACAAGCCCGAAGCAGGTATGGAATATTTGATTCGGCCTGAAAGCATTACGCGCCCACCATGATCTAGTTCTGAGATCTGCCCTTGTGCAATCGATCGGCACAAGCTTTGCCTTCTGGCCACAGCAATTGGTGACGACGTCATGCCATTCCTCGAAGCGCTCGATGCTCTGCCCGCAAACGATCCCGCCCGCACCGAACTGTTCTATCAGTGGCTCAGACGCGACTGGAGGGCGCTGTTCAGCGAATTGCGCGAGAACCGACCGGTCATGACACTGCCGCCCTTCACGGTTCTGGCGCGCTGGTCGGACGTCGTCGATACGCTTTCCCGTAACGAGACGTTCCGCGTGCCCTACGCGCCGCATATGGACGACTCAGTCGGTCCGTTCATGCTGGCTCGCGACGGAGCGGTGGAGAATTGGCGCGACAAATCAGTGATGCGCGCGCTGCTCCGTTGGGAGGACGTGCCGGCAATCCGTGCGCTAGCGGCAGTCACGGCGGCCGAAGCCCTCGCCGCCGTGCCGCCGCCTACGGTTGACGTCGTGCAGACCGTCTCCCGACTCGTGCCGCTGCGCGTCGTGCAGCAAAGCTTCGGTTTCCCGGGGCCGGACGATGAGCACATGTTGCGCTGGTCGTGGGCGACGCAGGCCGATATGTTCCACAACCCGACAAACGACCGCTCCCTGCTTGACGCCTGCAACGCGGCCGGTGCCGAGATGCGGACGTGGATTCGTACGTTTCTTGCTGAACGTGAGCCTTGGAGCGACGCGCAAGGCGAGGATAGCGTCTCGCGTTTGCTGCGAATGACCTCGCGCGGTCTCTCTGGCCTCGATACTGAGCAGGTGGTGAGCAACATCTGTGGCCTGCTGGTCGGCGCGATCGAAACGACGTCGCAAGCTATCGTTAACGCCACCGAGCAGATCCTGTTGCGTCACGACGTCACCGTGCGTGCGATCGAAGCGGCTCGATCCTCGGATAACGCAGCATTCGACGCAATCGTCTGGGAAGCGCTGCGGTTTAACCCGATGACCACCTTCGTCGCCCGCGTCGCCGCCGAACGGGCGGTGCTCGCTCCGGGCAGCCCACACGAGACCACGGTGGCGGCCGGGTCGGTTATTGCGGTCGGCATTGGCTCGGCCATGTTCGATCCAGGTGTTTTCCCCGAGCCGAACGAATTTCGTGTCCGCCGCCGCACATCTTATCTGCATACGGGCTTTGGACCGCACGAATGCCTCGGCCAATTCGTCGCCTATGCGATCATTCCGGAGACGATCCGGCAGATTCTCCTGCTGCCTGGCGTCCGGCTGATCGAGGGCGATGCCGGGCACATCGACATGGCCGGTGGCCCTTTCGCCGAGCATTTCGTCATCGGGCACGGGGCACGCGCGCAGGCTTAAACGGGGCGCGAGCCCTTAGCGGGAGCTGCATGCACGGTGAATACCGTTTCGGTTCGTTGGACGCTGCTCTTCTTTGCGGCTGCACGTTCCGACGAGCCCCGTGCAACGCGGCCATCGCCAGTGGTGATGATCAGCGCGCCAAAGCCACCGGTTGGGCGTTTTGCTCGCACGTCGGTCTAATTGTCGATTAGAAGATCATTCTGTCGTAACGAATCGAATTTTGGCTTTCAGTGGTGGAGCGGGAGGGGAGAGTGATTACGAAACGTGGGGTGAAAACCGGAATCGGTATCGTCGCGGTCGTGATCGTTGCCGTGTCGCTTATTGGCTTCAAGCTTTATCGAGATAAGCTGACCGTCAGCTTGCCGGACTACGCGCCGATTAAGAAAGCCGTGTGGCTCGATCAAGGCTGGGACCAGAATCAACGTGAAAAATTTCATCACGCCGATCAGGGGACCCAGACGCTCAACATACCCTATGAGTGGTTCATCGCGCTGGAGCAGCCGCGGTTGTCGCTCGTGGGCGATGTCGGTCGCTTAAGCGACCCGGCCTATCTCGACCGATATGGATTCATCCCGGGTGCTACCAGGGGTGGCGAGAACCAGTTACCGGTAGGTTTTGCACGAGCAGGGACGATGCGCACGGCGACAGGGCAGCCGTGGCTCAACCCGCGAACCAAAGAGCCCATGACACGGCTCGGATTCACCTGCGCCGCCTGCCACACCGGCCGGCTCGCCTATCGCGGCACGACCGTACTCGTAGAGGGTGGCCCGGCTCTGACCGACCTCGGCAAGTTCCGACAAGGACTCGGGATTTCGGTTCTGCTTACGAAGCTTTCTTCCGGTCGCTTTCTGAGCCTTTTCTCCGACCGCTTCGATCGATTTGCGAAAAACGTTCTCGGGGAGGACGCTAGTCAAGAAGACAAGGCGGAATTGCGCCAACAGCTGACCGCAGTGTGGGACCAGCTCGATGTCATCAGGAAGCTCGACAAAAAAGTCGCTGAGACGAGCGTTGACGAAGGCTACGGCCGTCTGGACGCCTTGAACCGCATCGGGAACCAGGTGTTCGGGCTCTCCCTGGGTCCTGAAGCCAGAGAGAAAAACTACGCCGCCACCACGGCGCCAGTGAACTTTCCTCACATCTGGACCACTCCCTGGTTCGATTGGGTGCAGTACAATGCGTCGATTATGCAGCCGATGGTGCGCAACGCGGGCGAGGCGATGGGGGTTTCTGCGTTGATCAATCTAACCGACCCCGGGAAAGGACTGTTCAGTTCCGAGGTTCAGGTGAAGGCGCTTGCCAACATTGAGAAGTCAATCGCGGGGAATCAGCCAAGCGAAACGAACGGCTTCACGGGGCTGACAGCGCCGAAATGGCCAGAGGAGATTCTGGGACCCATCGACACCGCACTCGCCGCGAGAGGCGGGGCACTTTATGACGATTTATGCAAGGGTTGCCATCTGCCGCCGGTTGGCACCAAGGCATTCTGGGACTCGAAGGCGTGGTTACCGCCAAACAGTTTTAACCAGCGCTATCTTGAAATTAAAACAAAGACGATCGCCGACCTCGGTACCGATCCAGCGCAGGCGGAGGACATGAGGAATCGGAAGGTGGTGATTCCGGACAGTTTAGGAATCGCCACAAACGAGTTTGGACCGGCCCTCGGCCAACTGGTCGAGAAGGTCGTGACTCATTGGTATGACGCTCACAACGTTTCCGAATCCGAGCGTCCCGAGTTGAATGGGTTTCGGCCAAACTTGATCCAACATCCGCTCGCCTACAAGATGCGGCCACTTAACGGAGTGTGGGCAACGCCGCCTTTCATTCATAACGGTGCTGTCCCCAATATCTACGCGCTACTTTCACCGGTTTCGGAACGGCCAAAGACCTTCTACCTGGGTCGGCGAGAGTACGATCCCGTCTGCATGGGCTATCAGATAACGGCATCGGCCGCGCCTGAGGACAACCTTGATTTGCGTTGCCTCGGCTCAAAAACCGATCCGGAAGCGGGACGGTTCTCTGGCGGTTTCAAGCTGGATACAGCGTTGCGAGGCAACCGCAATACCGGCCATGAATTCAATGATGGGCCACGTGCGAATGGCATAATCGGCCGCAAGCTTACGCCGGACGAGCGGCGGGCACTGATTGAATTTTTAAAGACGATATGAGCCCGTTGCCGATGCAGAACGGCGGCAGTGCCAGCACTCGCTGGCGGTCGCGCTCCGCGCGCAGGCCGTCAACTTGGCCAGCACTTCAGCGGCTTTTCCGCAGATTTCGGGGAAATGCCGGTCCGCTCGAGGTCCTAAATCTCCCTAGCACTACGGGGAGACTTGACGGCGCATGTGTTCGACTTTGGCTCAGGGTAGTCAAGGTTTCGCGCCAAAGAGCTTGATAGCCTCTAGCATCGACTGCCCATATTCCTCTGCAAAATTATGGATCGCTTGACGAACTTGCTCCACCGACCAGCCGTTTCGCCACAGCGACGGATCTTCAATGATCTTGTTCTTCCAAAACCTAAACTTGTGGTCGATATCTGCCTGATTGTTGTCGGCGGACATGTCAACGACGAGTACTAGAGCGTCAGGTACCCCTCTCGCTTTAGATGGCGACCAACCGACAAGGAATGGACCTTCTCCCTCAAAGTTTACGTGTTGCTTCTGTGCGTCTGAAATGGCGAGCTGTGAGGCCACAAGATCGTAATGATCCAGGACAAACTCGCAGTCATCAGCCTTTGCCTGGCTGGCCTGAGGATCATCCAACGGCCAGATCGTCACCATCTGATCTACGACTGGAACACTCGAAGTTTCGCTTCGCGGAAAAAAGGCAACGAAGGCCTTGCAGACCATCAGAAGCTTGGCACGGCTTGCTGCAGTAGGCTTTGAGTGTAGTACGAGTAAGCCATAGGCTCCTGCATCCGACGGCGGTATCTCTTGGGCCCGCAGATATGCTCGGACAGGCTGTAATGGCCTATGCGATGCAGAGTCACCACGTTCGCCGATTGAGGGGCTTGGGCGACTCATGGTAGGTGCGGAGCGGGGTCCATGACCTACATTTCCGTTGGTAGCGCCGCCACCGCCCCCGGTGCTGTTGCGGTAGCTGGACCGGCCAGAGCCAGCGTTTCCCGAATGTCCAGGCCCGGACTCTCCAACGAAGCGTCCCGATCTGCCTTTGCGTTTCTTCCTATGACTGCCGACTCCTTCCGGTGACTTTGTTCGAGCAGAGCCGGAGCCATAGCTTTGGTCACAATTTCGGTCTCGCGGATCGCAATCAGCACGAGCGCTGGCCAAGTTGAGGCACAGAGCCAAAGCAGTAAAGCAAGTGAAGCGAATGAGCAATTTGGCCATGTCATTTCTCCTTCCTGATTGCGCCAAGAAGAAAGCTAAAAATCGTGCCCATGACCGTGCAAAACAGCGTCACTGTCACGACGAGAAAGATCGTTCCCGAACTAGTGTCCGGTCTAACCCACCACGTCAGGGCGACTGCAAGTAAGAAGCCGACTGCGGTGGATAGGCCAAAGCTCTTCACCCTCGTATCTCCATCAGAGCGAGCGGATTAACTCCTCCGCAGTTTTCGGTAGAGTTTGCATCCGGTGAGCCGGAGGAGGCAAGGCAGATTTGAGGTGGAATGGAAAGCTGCGACGAGGCCCGATCGGAATTTTGCCTGGGTGTTAGCGAAGAATGCGCCTGTGCGGACGCTCAATCAAGATCGTCTCGGCCCGGCCAAGAACGTCGGCAGAATCAGATTACCCCGAGGAAACGCAGCACAGAAAGGGATCACTATGCCAGACTTGAAACGGAGCGCGTTCGCAGCCGCAAGCTTCGCCCTGATGTGCGCCGCATTGCCTGTATCGGCGCAGGAAACCGTTCGCATCCGAGGTACGATTGAACATGTCGACGGGCCGATATTCGTGATCAAGAATCGCGACGGTGCGGAGGTGAAGCTGACCCTCACCGACAAACCGCTCTTTGTAGCAATCGTGAAGTCGACGATGACCGAGATTAAGCCCGGCATGTTCGTTGGCTCAACCGGAATGACGCAAGCAGACGGAAGCCAAAGGGCGATCGAGGTGCACATCTTCCCGGAATCGATGCGGGGAACAGGCGAGGGCCACTATGACTGGGACCTCAAGCCGCAGAGTAAAATGACGAACGCGAATGTTGAGCAGACTGTCGCCGGGGTTGATGGACAGATACTTTCCGTCAAGTACAAGGGCATAGAAAAGAAGATTCTTGTTACCCCCGACACTGCGATCGTCACCTTCGTCACCGGTGACAGGAGCGACCTTAAACCGGGGACCAAGATCTTTGTTGCCGCGAAAAAGCAGTCTGATGGAACCTTGCAAGCTCCACGCATCACGTATGGCAAAGACGGATTGACGCCGCCGATGTGAATACGGCGCCATCGATGCAATCGAAGCTGCGTGCGATTAACCGGCGAATTGAAGATCTCGGATGCGATGCCTCGATCACATCAGCTCATTCCCGGCATTTCTGACCGCAAAGCCTGACCGTGACTTTCGCGCTGCCCCGATTGTTGTCCGGGCCATAGAAAGACGAGTAAATCCACGGCAGACCAATCACCGCATCGTTTACGTAGAGGAACAGCTCTCCACTGCGCTGAGCCCTGATCGTATCCCTGAACGACACCGGCGTATTGCCTCTGACCTTCACAGGGTCGAGGAAATATTCATCTACACCTGTCTCGCCGATCCTGGCGATGAGCCTGAACCACGGCCGGAAAAGAACGCGCCTGAGAAGGATAGCGCTCCTGAATGCCCATTCCTGCACGCCTTCCAATGTCGAGGTCCGGAAACCGACCGGCGTGGTCGGGATCTTATCGTCGGCCCAGGGAGCATCGATCATGACAACAATCTCGTATAGATAACCCGCTCTGACTGTCAGCCCGGTCGGCGCACAGAACGTGTCGGTCGAGAAATCCTTGGCGGGCTGCGGGATGCCGAGGTTCACAGCCTTCAACTCCGCCTTTGCAGACCCCGCGCAGAAAGCCCCAGCCGAGTCCGCAATGTTGAACACCAGATGGCTGAGAGCTGTCGCAACGATCCACACAATCGCCAAGGCAAAGAAAGCCGGCAGCACATGCCGCCTGCCGACTCGGATGACCCATCGGTAGATGCGCAGGTTGCGGAACCAGTAAATGACTTTGTGGACCAGGTTGTCTGGCAGGATTGATCGGCTGCCACGCGACTGCCAGATCACTCGCATCCCATCGTGAATGTTGCCGCTCAGGGATGAACCGAGGCTCATGAACAGCGCGATCGCGGCAATTCCTGCCAGGAACCATTCCGGATTGGTCGCATACCAGTCGGTCCACCAGTGGACCGATCTCGGCAGGGACGACTCGAAAAACCTGACAACCTCCGAAACCAGCCGGACGCTTGATGTGAACTCATGCTCGGGGCGAAGATGGTGAAAGAGCCAGAACGCGGCCAGGTGGAACGATGCGGCAAGAGTGGCAAAATAGGCAAGACGCCGAAGCCAGACGTAATTCCACAGCCGTTCCTGCTGAACATGACGCGCGGCGGCCTGCGCAGGCGTCTCGAACGTCGTTGCATCAAGCGGCTGCACGGTGCCATCGCCGAGCAAGACAACATACTCCGGTGGCAGGCCAATCGGCGCGTAAGCATTGGCGCCGCTGTCGATGCGGCCGAAGACACTTTCATGAATCTTGGGCATGGGGATGCTAACCCCTACCGCCGGATCGTTGCACAGGTCGAAGACCTTGCGCGGACCGTAGCGATAATAGGAGCCGAGACCGGCACGCGAGTCATACAGGCGCCCGTCCTTGTCTTGCGATGAGGCCATCGCGATTAAGGCGTCCGGATCGGCCGCCGGCGCGGACTTGAACGACAGCCCGCACTTCTGCGCTTCCTGGATTAGCCAGTAGAGAGGGACGAACGCGAGCGCATCGTCCGGATAACCGCCCCCGACATTGGCATGCATCCCGGTAAACCAGGCCTGGACCAGACGCTCCCCGGTGATACTTTCCGGCACAGGCGGCACTGGTTTTCCGGGCGGCTGTTCGGTCCAAAGGACCGGGTGGAACGTGGTCCTTTCATCGTCGAGTGCCAGGGCGTGTCGTGCGAACTTGACTTTGTCGCTGAGCACCCGGTTCGGCAGTTCGAGCGGCCAGACCCAATTGCTTATGCCCCGCGTCATTTCGTCGATCGGCAGGCCGTAGGCTGCCACCGTGTCCCACAACCCGAGGAATTCCAAGGACGGGACCGGGGTAAATGTGATCTTGGAATAAGACTGGCGTCCGCGAAGCTTGTCACAGATCGGCACCAGCACGTAGTCTCGAAATAACCTGAACGGAACCTCTATGCGCCAGATCGAGTGATAATTCTTGGCGCGGTAGGCTCGATACGCTTTGAGGGCGCCATTGTGCAGCTCGGCGCCGGTGTTCGCCTGGACAAGACCTTGGTCGAGCACCAGGGCCGCAAGCACGCGGGCAGTGAACGCTCCGCGACTGAAGCCGAATAGATAGATCTTGGAAGGCGGCAACGTATCATAGTTGCGGCAGATGAACTCGTACGCATCCAGGATATTACGCTTGAGCCCGTAACCGAACACACCTCCCAGTATCGCCAGCGGCAAGAAGGATGACGTTCCCACGCCGTCATCGTATTTCGCGGCCTGCTTGTTGCTCCGCAGGTCCAACGCCTGGAAGATGCGCCAGACATTGGTGCGCCACACGCTCGACGCCGCGTTGCCCGTGCCATCGGACAGGATTACGATTTTCTCTGCTGCCACTCGGCCCCCTAGGACGCTGCCAAAATACAACGAATGGCGTTGTTGAGCCAGAGACGTCCGCGAAGCGCTCGAACGCGCTAGCGCTTAAAAAGCGAGATGGTGTGCGAGAGATTAATACCTAGCCAAGCGGACCGCGACCTGAGCCTTCATTGGACAGATGACCTTAGGATATCATCGATGCAGTCAAACGCGGAGGCCAAGGGTTATTTCCATCGCTCGGGCTACCCTCGATGTTGCCGCGACCGTCACCTATATGTGTTCTCGGCAGAGCCATGAATAAGTACCTAGCAACTTTGTTCGCTGTGAGTTTTGGAACTGCGGCAATGGCCGGCGGAAACGGCGACTCGGTTGCTCAAAAGGCAACAAGGAATAGCGAGGCCACAGGTTTGGTACAAATTTCGGTGGGGAAGGGCCCTATCAAGCTTGGCTCCGAGCCGACCCATATTCCACTCGGCGATCGCCCTCTTGCGGATATCAGCGCAGATATAGGGAACGCCGCGAGGGTGTACCTTGTCCTGGAGCATGTCCGCTTTGACCAGCCACCCGGCATTCTGTTCGAGGTGCTCATTGGAGATGAAAGTGCGCCGGGTTCTTACGAGCGTGTTGGTCGCTTCAATCTTTTTGAAACTCGAGAACTTCTAAGTTTTGATATAACAGAGCGATTTCGGTCACTGGTTGCGTCAAACTCGCGGGGCATGCTTGTCGTGACGATACGGCCTGCGGTCGGAGCGCGATCCGAGGCTGCAGCGTCTGGCTCCCCGGAGTGGTCTCGTTTGCATGCCCTCTTGGAGCAGGCTGCCGTTTCTATTGGCGTGATCAGGCTGGACGCCCGGTAATCGCGGGCGCAATGGGCACATCGGTTTGCGGGTGCGGTTAAGCTGTTGCTGCTCATAGTTGTTCGTGTACTCTCCTCCGGTGCAGCTTCGAGGAGGACGACCATGCCCGTGCTTTCACGCAGAAACTTCATTGCCAGCGGTGCGGCTCTTGCAACAATTCCGCTGCCGGCCTGGGTTCATCAAGCGCACGCACAACCAGCTACCGTCCTGACTCGGTACGAGGCGACAAGCCCGCAGGGACAGGAAATGCTAGAAAAATATGCCCGAGCCGTCGCCAAGATGATGGCGCAGACACCGGAGGCCAGTCCGTTATCTTGGCTGTTCCAATGGTACACGCACTCGGTCGATCCCACTAAGGGAATGGCGGCAGAGGTCGCACGGCTTTATTCCGGGGCGCCGCCGAACGATCCGAGCCGGCTTCTCGCGCTCGCGACGTGGAATACATGCCAACCGCATCAGGCGAACGGACTACCACAGCAACAGCGAATGTTCCTCCCATGGCATCGCATGTACGTCTATCT
The DNA here is from genome assembly GCF_031453995.1 of Nitrobacter vulgaris. Taxonomy (NCBI): domain Bacteria; kingdom Pseudomonadati; phylum Pseudomonadota; class Alphaproteobacteria; order Hyphomicrobiales; family Nitrobacteraceae; genus Nitrobacter; species Nitrobacter vulgaris. The sequence continues at coordinate 62,559 of NZ_JAVDPZ010000019.1, forward strand.
CTTCGAGCGGATCATCCAGAAACAGCTCAACGACGCCACCTTCACGCTTCCATATTGGGACTACACGACCGACGGAAAGAAGGCGATCCCTGAACAGTTTCGCAGACCGAATGATCCTTTGTACAAGGTGCTCTTCCGCGCAAATCGCAACGACGGCTCCATTCCTGGCACGGCCAATGTGAATGGAGGGCAGCCCATCGATCAGGATGCGGATGCGCCGTTAAATCTTGATGCGCTTGCCCGACGGGATTTCGACATAAAAGGTGTCGCGCTCGGTTTTAGCGCTGATGTTGAGAGGGGGATTCACGGCGATGTCCACGTGCTCGTCGGAAACACTTCGAACATGGGCAGCGTGCCATGGGCAGCGCGGGACCCGATCTTCTGGCTCCATCACTGCAACATCGACCGTATGTGGTGGAGTTGGAATAAGGCGGGGCGAAAGAACCCGACCAGTACGAGTTGGCTCGACCAGAGTTTCGCGTTTGCCAACGAAAACAGCAGCCGGGTGGACCCGGTCAACCGTGACTTCGTGGAGCCCGAGGCGATCGAGGACGGTGCCTATACCTACGATCAGCCAGTACCAGTGCCGCCGCTTTCGCCGACGCCGGCTGGAGCTATGGTTGCTGCTTTTGCTCCATCGATCATCGCCCAGCAAGCGCAGCCCGGGCCTGTCAATCTGAGCGGGGCGGCGGTATCAGTGCCTCTCACGACGACTGCCGCGGTGCCGATGAGCGCGCAGATCGCGGCGGGTGGCCAAAACCAGCGAGTCTTCCTGGTCCTGCAAAATCTGCAAGCACACGCCCAGCCCGGGATCCGCTACAACGTCTATCTCGATCCGCCGTCTGGCGCTCCCTCCGGCCCGGCTTCGGGCCCCGTGGGTGCGATCAACTTCTTCGACGCCGTGGGACACGGCGAGCACGGCGGCATGGTACAGTCCGATAAGTTCTACAGCTTTGACGTGACGGACAGGGTCACTGGCGCCGCGGCGGGCAATGGCACTCCTCCGACGGTGCGCATCGCGCCCGCGGGCGCGGCGGCAGCGGACGCGCGGCCAGCGGTCGGGTCGGTTGCCCTCGTACGGCAGTAGTCTAGGCCGTCCTGTCGGCGTGGCCTGGGAGCTCGGCCAATGAACGACGACCGTATCGAGCAACTGATACTCATGTCGCGGCGCAGGTTGCGCGCTCGGGGACCGTCCCTGTCGGCGGCCGCCAGGAGGGTTCTGCGCAAGCTGGACTCGCTGGTGGATGTTCTGCACGAAACGGATCGGCTGCCTGAACTTCGCGCAGCCGTGACCCTGGCGAAGGGCGTTCGCTGCCATGTCATCGATTCGATCCGCGGAGATGGGCCCAAGCTGATTGAGGTGATCAGGCGGGATATTCCAGCTTTTCGGGCGGCATTCCCCGAGCTTGACTTGGTTCCGGTCGTTCATTACCGGCCTGCTTTGGCCCCTCGGCCTGCAGCGCTCTCTGTGGCTACTGATTCTGGAAGCGTAGGTTCGCTTTCTCTCAGGATCGTCGATGGGCTGACGGGACGCCCCGTTCAAAACGCTCAAGTCGTGGCTCTTACGAATTTCGCGACCCGGGAGGGGCGGAATGGCGTATCCGACGAGGACGGACTGGCTCTGCTCGCGTTCGAGACCATGCCGGTGCGGCTTGAGAGGCTCTACGTATACCCGCCACTCGCCGGGTATTGGGGGCTTTTTCAATCCGACTTCGTGCTCAACGATGGAGCGACCCTCTCTTTGCAGCCGATCGATTTGACGCGCGCCGACAGCCTCAGACACTTCTTTCCAAGCGCTAAAGCTGACACCGGTGCCGGTGCCGGCGTCACCGTCGGAGTCATTGATGGTGGTGTCGGGCCTCATGCAGACCTGGTCTGCGAGGGCGACGCGGACAACGGCTCCGGGCACGGCACTCACGTGGCCGGAATCATTGCGAGCCGGGGCACGGCCCCGGCGGGAGTTCGGGGCATTGCCCCCGGCGCTCGGATTCGAAGTTACCGGGCGTTCGGCTCAGCGGGCGGTCTTGCATCCAATTTCTCGGTTGCAAAGGCGATCGACGCCGCGGTTCGTGACGGCTGCGACATCCTCAACATGAGTTTTATTCTTGAAGATGGTGTTGAAGATCCGGCTGTGCGCACCGCGATTGAGGATGCACGCGAAGGCGGGGTGCTACCGGTTGCAGCTACGGGGAACTCGTTTCGCCAAAGCGTGGGATTTCCGGCGCGCGACTCGCTCTGCCTTGCGGTTTCAGCGCTAGGCCGAAGAGGAACCTTTCCGGATGAGTCGGTCGAGGCGGCCGACGTGACGCCGCCGTTTGGTCTTGATTCCGACGACTACATCGCCGCGTTCTCCAACGCGGGCCTCGAGGTGGACCTCACAGCACCGGGGGCTGGCGTGGTCTCAACAGTGCCGGGCGGGTACGGAGTGTTGAGTGGGACCTCGATGGCCTGTCCGGTTGTTAGTGCAATGGCGGCACGGATGCTTGCCCGCAACGCAGACGTCCTCAGCATGCCTCGGAGGTCAGAGCGTTCGACGCGGCTTGCGCAGCTAGTGTTAGGCGCGGCGGCCTCGCTCGGCTTCCCTGCCGATCTGCAGGGGGCTGGGATACCGTATGAAGGAGGCGACGCGTAAGGTGGTCGTTTTTATTCTAAGGCAACGAGGCCCGGGGCCGCTACCCGATCAGGTGGTCGAAGTGGTGAAGAATCACCCTGGCCTTCAAATCATTGAACGCTCGACGAAGATGTTGCGGGTCGAGGGCACCAGCGAAGATTTACAGGCTGTAACGGACGGACAACTTGGGCTGCAATTTTCAGAGGAGCGGCAATATAGCCCCGTGAAGCCGTTCCAGGAATCTGCACGGCCTCCGAGACGCAAGCCTTGATCGTCATTCACGAGGTCAGTCACCCTATCGCGAGACGGCATGCAGCTGTGGCAACAGGCATGAAGGATGGAAGGCTCATACAATAATAAAAAGGCTTTGAACTGGTCATTCGCTTTCGAGATAAGATGCCGTACATCCTCTGCATTTGTCCACCATCCGAGCGTACGGGCAGGAGTTCACGACGCTCAGGGCGACGGGTCGGGATCGCTGGCCGCAAAACGATCTCATCATCTCCCTGCAGCCGAGAAGGGAGTCAGACTTTAGAACCCGATCACATATTTCTATTTCGGCTATAAGGAGATGCGAGATGGCGATCACAGCCGACCAAGTTACTTTCGATACGCCTGCGGTTGAGTTTCGGCTTCCAGCGACTGACGGCAAGACTTACGGACTGGACGACCTTGCGGGCCAAAAGGGCACCGTCGTCGTCTTCATCTGCAACCATTGCCCCTACGTCAAAGCGGTGATCGACCGCATGGTTGCCGACGCGCGGGTGCTGATGTCTGAGGGCGTTGGTTTTGTGGCGATTTGTTCGAACGATGCGGCGAACCGTCCCGAAGATTCATTTGAGAATATGCAGCATTTCGCCAAGGCTCATGGTTTCCCATTTCCTTATCTGCACGACGAGACACAAGCGGTCGCGCGGGCGTATGGAGCGGTGTGTACGCCGGACTTCTTTGGTTACAGCGCCGACCGCAAGCTCAAGTACCGGGGTCGCCTCGACGAAGGCCGCAAAACTGCGCCCCGCGCGGAGGCGCCCCGAGAGCTCGTCGAGGCCATGCGCGCGATTGCGAGGACCGGTGTGGCACCAGCTGATCAAAATCCGTCCCTTGGCTGCTCGATCAAATGGAAGGATGCATAAGCCGAGCGCTGTCATCGAGCCGCACCAGCTACGCGGTTCGAAGTCAGGCGAGCATAGACATGCCGTCCGCGCGGGTCGCTTTCGTACGACTCCAAACCGCCTCGCGCTACCAGTTGAAGCGACTCATCGGGTTAATAAGCAAACTAAACTGTGCAACCATTGGGCGAGACGCTCGTCTACAACGTATTCGATTATCCGAACCGTCCCGGGCTCTCCCATCTTGCGCTCAGAGCGAGTCTCAGCTTCATTCAAGCGGCAGGCTGTTTTCAATCGTTTTTTTAGTTGGCATGAACCCATGGGAACTGTGATTGGACTACTACCGGTGACGCCTTCGATCGATCAATTCGCCCGGATAATTTCGAATGTTGCTGCCCCGGCATTTCTACTCGGTGCGGTCGCGTCCTTCATCTCCGTCGTGATATCGCGCATCAATCGCGTGATCGACCGATTGCATTTCATCCACAGTATCCCTGATGACGACGTTTCGCGACTTCACTTTCGAAGTGATTTGCCTCGGCTCAGGCGTCGCGCTGTCCTTTTGAACCGATCGCTCTTCTGCTCGATCCTGGCCGCAATCACGACCGCTCTGATCATTTTCGGAGCATTCGTCAGTGCGTTTCTTCATCTCCGGCACGAGTATGGAATCGCGCTCTTGTTCATGGCCGCCATGATCCTGTTCAGTGTTTCATTAGTTGATCTGGCCCGCGAGACCAGACTGGCTCTCCACGAGGTCGACCTTTACCGGTAAGCTGCAATTTGAACTTGGCGGTAGGCATCGCAGCATTCTGAACGCGTTACAATGACCATGTCTCCAAAGACTCGCGCGTCGGCCGAACGAGATGCGGGGGACTGCACGAATGGTCAGTCACTGCATTTGAAGCGGGTCGATCCTCATCCGAGTGCTTTCTGAAAGGAAGCTTATTTCGGAGAGTGAGTCATCTTGCAAGGTCGTCCGGTGTAAGCATCACCGACAGCTTCGAACCTGTTCACACTCGATTGCATTGACTTAGATCAAGGCAGTTGTTCGGGCGCTATCATAATCCATCTCGCGCTTTGTTGCTTTGTGGCAGAGGAAACGAAGGTATGACAATGCTTACACACCAGGTTACGGGGACGCTTCTCGCGGTCCTCCTGTTCACGATTTCCGCATCTCAAGAATCCAAAGCTCAAGCCGGTGCGCTTGCTGCCTGCAAAGCAGACGCGGCCAGAATATGTCCTGGCATAGAGCCAGGCGGTGGCAAAATAATTCAGTGTCTTAAGCAACATAAGGACGACGTGACCATCGGTTGTGCGAAGGAGTTGAAATCGATCAAAGCTAAGATGGGTAAGTGACGGATACGCCGAAATGTCATGGTTCACGAAGGGGAGATGATCCGCAGGCACATGCCCTGACCCCGAAAAAAGTTTGTTGTGCAATTTTGAAAAACTTCGATATATATCGTTGAATACGACGATGGACATGCTCCCTCCGTCCGTATTCGCCGCAAGGCGATTGTGACCCGGTTTCGGGCCACTAGCGTTCCCAAGACTTCCCGCGCTGTTCATCTCGGTGGATGGCGCGGCTTTCTTTGTGATACTCTGGAGAAGAGAATGTCGACAGGTACAGTAAAGTGGTTTAACGGCCAAAAGGGCTATGGATTTATCCAGCCGGATGGTGGCGGCAGTGACGTGTTCGTGCACATCAGCGCTGTTCAGCGCGCCGGATTGAACAGTCTTGGCGAAGGTCAAAAGGTGTCTTTTGAAGCCAAGACCGATGAGGCGCGTGGTAAGGTGAGCGCGGAGAATTTGTCTCTAAGGTGAGAACAAATCTACGGATGCATTGTACTGAGGGTAGCTCGTCGGTTTCAACATTGGATGAGCTTCACCCCCTGGATCGGTTGAATATGCGCATCGGCGAACTCCAAACGCTTTTGTGTCGCATTGGGTAATCGTCACGGCCTGCCGTACTCCAATTGTCCGCGCATGCATTATTGGGGATGGCGAGACATTTGGCACGGGTTGTCGGCTGGCGGTCGCGGCGCTTCTAGTAGATATTAGACGAAACGGGAAAAGCCGACTTCTGTTTTTGCCAAATTGTTCAGGATGACAGATAGAGCGGGTCAGCAGGCGTCTGGTCTGCGATATCTGCTCAGTCGGATCTCGACCTAGATGCCCGACCAGCCAGCCCTTATCTTCTCCTCACACGGTCAGGATCACATTGGATTTACGTGAGAGCATCCTGACGGATTCATTCTTTGGCGAAGTGGCGCTTGCATCCAACGATCATAGCCCGCTCAGTGCGGACGTTTAACTCCGCTGATGGCGGGACACTCCCTTTTCAACGCAGCTTTGGCTGACACGCTTAGCGATAGAAAATTGACGTTACAAATGATAATGTTGAAGACTCATCTTCTGGGCGCATTGAGTGTGAAATGCCGGCCTCATCCAACAGAGCATTACCCTCACTGATTTTGCGGATCGATCTCGATCCAGAGTGCCGCATTGGACCCGGAAAAATTCAGCTCCTTGAAAGCATACAGACTTGCGGCTCAATTTCGGCCGCTGGACGTGCCATGGACATGTCCTACAAGCGCGCGTGGGATCTCGTCGATGAAACAAATCGCATCTGCCGGCAGGCGGCAGTCGCGCGGCAGACCGGCGGCAAGAACGGTGGCGGCGCGGTCCTGACCCCCTTCGGGGTCGCCCTGGTCGCTCGCTATCGCAAGATAGAACGCGATGCCGCCAGCGCGGTCCACAAGGAACTCGAGGCGCTGCGAAACGACATCCGGCATCCGAAGAAAAGCACGGAACGAGACAGGGACGTCAAAGCCCGTTGACTTGGCTGCGCTCTGATGCCCGAGCGGCCCAGTTTTCTACCGCACCCCAGACGGCTCACCGCCGTTTTGCGTGGCGAGCACGTCGGCACGATCATTCACACTGGTGCACTCAGGTCTGGTTTCAATTCCAGAGTATTGATCTGGTATCGGAAAAACGGGTCGGAGCATTTGCTCCGGCCGCTTGTATTTGAATGAGTGTGTCGCTGATTTCGAAGCCGCGGCTTTGCCAACGCATCGGTTTCGCTGACATAGCGAAGCGGCAGCTTCAAAACGGCATGCAAATTGATGGCGACTAAGTCCGTATAATATCGCCATACCGCAGGTCTCCCAAGCGGTCGGACCTTTCGTCAAGTTTCGTCTCTGCGTAGGAGTAGAGGCAGAGCCTTTGGCGTTTAACAAATGCGGAAGCTCTCTCCTATCGAGAATCTTACCTTTTGAGGTGCTGTCATTTAGATCGCGGCACGTCATGCTGAGTCAGCGCCGACCTATTGCAAATTAGATTAAAGGGCCGGTCCGCATCCGAAGGTTGCTTAAACCCGTCGCGCAACTTCTCAATTGACTCGCATGATTTTGAGGGTATGCGATATAATTATATGAATATATCGCATCCAAATTGAATTCATCACATCTTTTAGGAGCGGCATCGGGTGGCAATCGCTGCCCGGACGCTCGATGGGTGAAAGGGAAACTTATGTCCAGAAATGTCTTAAATAATATCGCGCGAGAAGCGGGATACGCCAAAACTCGGCGACTGGTGGAGTTCGGCCACAGCCATCGGCGCTCTTGCCGCAACCTCTGCAGGGGCGGCGACCTGCTTGCCGACAGTCGCGCCGCCCGTTGCCACCATTGCCGTGGCGTCAAATTTCTTCGAGCCTGCAAAAGATTTACGTGCGGACTTCACGGCCTCGAGGCAGCCCGGCTTCGGAAAGGTCATCCGCATCTGTCATGGCTCGACCGGTTCACTCCCTGCAGCAGGACATAGTTCGAGCCGGTGAATTCAACATAGACGTAATCCGGGGTGCCTGACTTGATTGGCGCGATGCCGGGACAGATTTGGGCCTTCGAGAAGGCATTCGGATCGATTCAGGAGTCCCCGCTCAGGATACCATTGGTACTGATCTCCTCGATTTCATGCTGAATAACGTCAGCGGTACCTACTGGCCGACTTTCCTTACTAACCATTGCTACGGCCAGATCTAGCGACGCCTTGTTCCGCGCGGCCTGTCCAGACCTGAAAGGCAGACCTTGCCGCGGACTGCGCGGAACTCGAAAGACAAGCCTCTGATAAGGTCGGTGACCGCTCCGGGGTTCTGCAAGACGCGAGGCAGGCGCCAGCCCACAACGGGCTGGCGTTTATGTTTTCAACCATCGCCTTCGAGCGCATCTTTTTCTATCGCACCGTCGACCCGAAAGCCTTCGCTAGCATCAAGGCTCTGGAACTGAAATTGACCCAGCGGCTGTTCGTCGTCGCCTCGGTCGCCTCCAACGCGCCCTATATCGGGCTGCTCGGCACCGTGCTCGGCATCATGCTGACCTTTTACACGTTGGGCCTCGATACCTCGATCGACACCAGCAAGATCATGATCGGTCTGGCGCTGGCGTTGAAGGCCACCGCTGCCGGCCTGATCGTCGCGCTGGTCTCGGTGGTGATTTACAACGCGCTGCTGCGCAAGGCGAAAGTGATGATGCTGGAATGGGAGATCGCTCGGGAGAGCGCTCATGGATGAAGAGCCTATCGACACCCTCAATGTCATCCCGTTTGTCGACATCATGCTGGTGTTGCTGACCATCGTGCTGACGACCGCGAGCTTCATCGCCACCGGCCGCATTCCGATCGCGTTGCCGCAGACCGCGCATGCCGAGACCAACAAGCAGAAGGACAAGACGATTGAGCTGACCGTCGGCGGTGCGATCTATTTTGACGGCGAGCAGGTCACGAAGGACACGCTGGCTGAGAAGGCGAAGGACTTGGCGCCGGAGACTTCGTTCCTGATCCGGGCCGACCGTGCGATCCAATTCCAGCAGTTCGTCGACGTCACCGATGTGCTCAAGCAGCTCAAGTTCACCAGGGTCGCGGTGCAGACCCAGAACGCGGCCAAATGACATGATAGCGGGCAGTCGTTTGAGCGTTCATCGTCGTGCGTCGCGAGAGAGATCATGAATCGGGCGCTGAAGTTCACGATCTGGCACGGCATGGCTGTTTCGCTGGCGCTGCATTCGGCGGTGGCGCTGCCGTTTGTCGTGAACAGTTTGACGCCGCCGCCCGACGACGCCGAGATGCTCGTCGTGGAGTTAGAGGGCGAGATTTCCGATACGCAGGTCGAGGAAAAAGTGGCGCAAGCGCCGCCTGATCAGCCGCAGCCACAACCGACGCCGCCGCAGGAGGAGCCACCGCCCGAGCCGCAGGAGGATGAAGGCTCCAAGCCGCCGGAGCCACAACCGCAGATCTCCGCGCCGCAACCGCCGGCTCCTCCACAGGTGCACCAGGTGCAGGATCCCGACGAACAGCAGAAGGCGCAGATTCTTAAAGCCGAGCGGGATCTCGAGGCGGACCGCCTACGCAAATATGTCAAGCGCCTGACCAAGAAGGTCCAGGCCCATCTGGTATACCCAGACGAAGGCCGCGGAGCCGGTCTGCATGGCAATGCGAGAGTGTCCTTCACGCTCGCTCCTAGCGGGCAGATCAAGCCCGGCACGCTGGCGATCGCGGAAAGCAGCGGCCAGTCGAAGCTCGATGCCAGCGCGCTCGCGACCGTCCGCGCCAGCGCACCCTTCGAACCGCCGCCAAGCGAGATGAATGTTGCCTTCGTCGTCGGTTACGGGAAGAAGAACTAGGTAGCCTGCCAGGCCCTTGGACTAGCAAGGCCACAAGTGAAAGGTGATCGTTGGCTCTAACCCATCGATCTGAACCCTGCATAATTTTCAACTCGAGTCGGTAGAAGCAAAAGCCTGAGCGATTCTTCCCGTCAATATGCTGATGAGAATGGTCGCTTCGTTCCCGAGGCTTTCTCTGAGACTTCTATTAAACCGGTACGGATGATCGCGACGGCGTCTCTGATCCTGCTCGGTCTTGCGTGTGTCTGGCTCGCATGGATTGACCTGCGCGAAGGCATTATTCCCGACTGGCTCAATCTGCTGATCGCCGCGATCGGTTTGGTGCGGATGGCGGCGCTCGCGGGCTGGGTGCCCGCGGTCGCTATGCTTTGCGAGGGCATCGTTATCGGCGCGATAGTCTGGCTGTTGCGTTGGCTCTATTTTAAGTGGCGCAAGTTTCAGGGACTTGGACTCGGCGACGTCAAGTTGCTTGCAGCTTCCGCCGTTTGGATCGGCATTGTCGGCATACCGACTCAGCTTCTGATCGCCTCGGGCACCGCGCTTGCGGCGGCCGGACTCATGAGGCTTTCGAAGCGGCCGGTAACGCGGTTAACGGCGCTGCCGTTTGGTCCGTTTCTCGCGTTCGGTCTGCTTGCGGTGATCCTTCTGCAGCAACAAGGCTGACCGTTTCCGGAAACGGTTGTGTTCCAATTTAACGCGGAGATGTCGGCTGAGACCGCGGCTGGTTGTCGGCACGTGCCTTCGTGGTCGCGGCGGCGGCGTTTGCGGGCGGTTGCGCGCTTGCTTTAATAGTCCCCGGTTGCGGCAGGCTCAGGATCGCGCTCTGATCGCCGTGTGTCAGCGTTACCTTGCGGCCTTGCACCGAGCGCAGCTTCCAGCCCTGGAAATCGTCGCCGATTTTCAGGCGGAGAGACGCGCGAGTCTCGGAGTTAATAAAAACGCCCAAACTCGTATCCTCGCCGACCACCGTTCCGACCAGCGACAATTGCGGGCTTTCCGCACGGGGTGGTGGAGGGGGCGCTTTCGCTTTCGCATCTGCCGGAGATGCCACGGCGGCCCGGGCTGGTCGGCGCGTTTGCGAGAAGACCGGTCGCTGGCGCGTATGGGTGAGTGTCGCGAGCGGGATAGCCCAAAGCGGATTGGCGCTCGGCGTGCGCTCCTCCGTCGCTTGAGGAGGTGGTGGCGGCCGCACAACCGTCGGCGCTGACGGAGCAGGCTGATCCCAGAGCGAGCGCGCTGAGGATGCATTGTCTCGGCGCGGCTTATCCAGATCGATGTCGTCGACGTCCGATTGCAACGCGCGAGTCGAAGCCGGAATACCAAACCCCAGCAAAAGCAGCGTGAGTATCACGGCGATTTTGCGCGGCGACGTCATTTTGCGCCTCGCCATTGTCCGGATAACGGCATCCCTCTGCTTGACGAAATCCAGGGGTTTGGAGACGCTTTCGCGCACCAGCGCAAGAAAGGCACCCGCACTGAATTAATTATTTTCATCCGTCCGCAGATTATCCGCGACGGCACCGATGCGCATCACGTCGCAGAGGAACTGCGCACGAAATTGCGCGGCAGTGTGGGAGCGAGCATTGATGACCTTCGCGTTCGCACCGTCCACTAATATTGTGACGCGTGGGCCAAAGCCGTCGCAGCGATTGGCTTTGGTGGCGAGCTTCGTTCTGTTCGCCTGCTGTCTCATGCCGCTGCGGGCCGCCTCGGCTGATGCGCTAACGCGGCCTATTCACGGGGTGATTATGTCAGCGCTGTCCGGATACTGACGCCGCTGGCCCTGCGGAGCAATGCCAAGCGCAGGTCCTTCTTGGCTTTATGTACGAAAACGGCTACGGCGCGCCGCAGGCCTATGACGCCGCAGTTGATCTATACCTCGACGCGGCGATCCAGGGTAATCCATTCGGGCAGGGCATGCTGGGTTTGATGTATGACAAAGGCCACGGCGTGCCGCGGGATGTCGTGCTGGCCTATAAATGGCTGAATCTGGCGGCTGCCCATGCTCCACGGCGCGAGCGTGACTACTACCTGCGACTTCGAAACGCCGTGGCCTCCAAAATGTCGCCTGCGCAGATTCACGAGGGGCAGCGTCTCGCGCTGATCTGGGCATCGGGACGATTGTAAGCCAAGGCTCTCAATCATTTTGGGAAGGAGGCGAATGCACGATCCCGCCATTCGTATCTCGTTTGAGCTTGGCTATATTGGACGCGCGAGGACTGCATCTATCTGACTCGCGAGATCCGTGCGTTCGGCCGGAGTCGGATCTTTTGGCGTGGTATCGTTATGTCATGTTGCCGCCACGCGATGATTGAACAGGGTGATGAGCGGTCCACCCGGCAACTGCCGACCTTCTTCTATTCTGCCGCCGAAAAGGACAGATACCGGCCCACAGGCATTTGCTATTGGGCCGGCGCGGTCTTTAGAAGAAGAAGCTGGTCTGGAGATAGCCGTAGAAGGTGTCGGCTGTGGCAGGCGCGTTGGGGGCAGTCTGCAGGAA